>CALBKL010000027.1 GCA_937895985.1 uncultured Solobacterium sp. | reverse complement strand
ATATTCGTGATTTTAATACGAAGATCAGCAAATTCTTTGTGGATGTTGTACAATCTAATCTCAACTTCTATATCAAAAACTATAAGCGAGAAATCTTATGTATCCATGATGCATGTCCATTGATCTACTTGCAATATCCTGAAATCTTTACAGGACAAAAAGCAGGTGTCTATGTAGAAACACAAAGTCGTTTAAGTTTTGGTAAGACAGTTACAGACATATGGAGTGATACAAAGTTTAAGTCACGTGAAACCATGGTAATGCTTGGTGTTGATCGTGAGAAATTCGCAAGCACTTTGAAGGGTTTATTACAACAATATTAAAAAGACGGATATCCGTCTTTTTTAATTCTTTGGTTTTTCAATATAGGTACGATGTAGTACTTTGATTGTCTCATCGTAATTCATAGTACCAAGTGCAGTATAGAGAATATCTATAATATTTAACTGAGAGATACGAGATGACATTGCGGCTGTACGCAAAAGGGACTCATTTTCAGTTGTATATAATTTATGGTCTGCTAGCTTTGAAACAGGTGTATCGACGCAACGTGTGATTGCGATAATTGGAGTAAGATTTTCCTTTAGTGCATTCATGCATGTGATAACTTCAGTTGTATTACCTGAATAGGAACATACAATTGCTACATCTTCAGCTGTACTATTTTTACAGCTGAGTAGTTGTGAGTGCCAGTCTTCATTGATGGTACATGGCTTTGAAATACGTAATAGCTTGAGATATAAGTCGCGTAGAGTAACCAAGGAAGCTCCCATTCCAACAAGAATGACATTTCGTGCACCATTCATAATCTTTACGCATTCGTGTAAGGTTTCAACATCCATTAACTTCTCGGTTTCATCAAGGGACTTTGCGTTTTTGGCAGTTACCTTGTGAATGATATCTGCGATATTATCAGTTCTTTTGATTTCTTCGTTATACATCTGTTCGCCAGTCTTTGCATGAAGTGCTAATTCAATTGTCAGACTGCGTTTAAAATCTTTATATCCATCAAAGTTGATGCGGTGGCACATTCTGACAACCGCTGATGGAGATGAAAAACTTTTATGTGCCAATTCTTGAACGGAAAGTGTACTTGCGGTTTCAGGGTTTTTAAGAATATATTCCGCGACAGTTCTTT
>CALBKL010000026.1 GCA_937895985.1 uncultured Solobacterium sp. | reverse complement strand
TCGTCGGCAGCGTCAGATGTGTATAAGAGACAGGATTTAATTGGGATTACGATGCAATGTCGTTTTATTCGTAATGAAGATCAACTATATAAAACGTTATTTAATAAATTTACACGAATGAAGGGAACACCTTACTTTGTGGCAAATCATAATCCAGACATTTTTATTGATTTAAGTGTTTTTCAGCCACAGATACAGCGGAATGGTTTTACAATTTATCGAATAGATGGTTATTACACTTTTAACGATGAAATCATACGTTTCGAATTACAGATTAAATCACTCGTGCATGCATTTTGGAGTGAAATTGAACATGAAGTTGTCTACAAAAATCCTGATTTTATACTTTATGATCAATTCAATAAAGATATGTTAGGTGCGATACGTGATAACTTAGATGTCGTTGATAGACAACTTGAAATCATGTATGACGAGATTAGTCATCAAAGCAAGCAGACCCAGATTGGTATGGATGAAGTTGGTTTTAAGCAGTTTGTGGCGCGTAGTATCAATGAATTAGTGAATCGTAAGATGAGAGAATCAGTTGGGTTTACATCTGACTTTAAGAAGTGCTCTGCAATGATTGCACAGTATGTATATGTTCGTGACTTCATCAATGGAGAACACAATAAAGAAAGAATGATGGATTATCTAGAAACGCTCAATATACTTGCGACAAGTAAACTCGATTTATCAGAAGAGATTCATCTTGAAAGAGAACATCAAACCAATGATGAATTCTGTAGAATCTTTGCGAAATATTGGCAAGAACAGTTAAACTCGAACTTCCAATGGCACATATTCTTTGCAATGTTATTCAGTATACAGCCAGGTAGTAATATTGATGATTTCACAGATTTCTGTATCATCATCAAACGTTTACTTATTGAACCAAATTGGTATCGCAACACATTCAAGCAGTTTGATGATGACAAAGCACTTGCAATCCAGAATGAATTAGAACTCGTTTTAGCTAACGCACTTGTAGCGATAGATGATATTGAAATTGTTCATGAAGATAAGGTGTATTTGTGTATGCAAACATTCCGTCACTATGTAACGCAATTAGAAAACGAATATGATGATTACGCTGAATTTATTCAGTACTATGAGAAAAATAAACTTGAACTTTCTAGGTTGATTACGGATCATTTCCATTGAGTCTAATATTTTGTTATAATAAACTAGTAAATATAAGAGGTGAATAACATGGCACAAGATTATGTTGTTTTAAATGAAAAAAACGAAAATGGCTTAATAGCTATTAATAAGACTGTATTTAAGTCTATTGCGGAAATTAGCATCGATGATATCGAAAATGCGATTCGCGTACCACAGGCACGTTTTACAAAGCCTTTAACGGTAAAGGTGGATGCTAATCAATTACATATTACAGCTGATATTAAAGTAAAGTATGGTGCTAATGTAGCAGCTACTTGTGAGTTAGTACAAAATAAGATTTATGAGAACATCGTATTTATGACTGGATTTAAGCCAGCAGATGTGACTGTTAATGTCATTGATTTTGAAATCTAGTATTGACATTTATAGAGAAATTTAGTTAAATAGTATAGTAATTTGAAAAACGGAAAGAAGGAGCACCGCTTCTCACCTGATATCCTACGGATTTGGGTATATGCCGAGATGATCAAAACGATTATTTTAGCAGGTGCAATCTTCGTACCTGCTTTTAAATTTATAGGAGGTTTACTTGGGTAAAATTAAGAATAACAAAAACAGAAGACCAGAGTCTCATGACATGGTTAATGACGACATTCATTTTAAGGAAGTACTTGTAATTGGTCCTGATGGGGAGCAATTAGGCACAATGTTACGCCGTGAAGCTTTAGAAAAAGCATACAGTATGGATCTTGATTTAATGTGTGTTGCACCTAATGCGGCAGTACCGGTATGTAAGATTCTTGACTATGGCCGTTACCACTTCGAAGATCAAAAGAAGCAAAGAGAAGCCAAGAAGAATCAACATGTTACTGAAGTAAAGGCATTACGTCTTTCTCCAGTAATTGACCAGCACGACTTTGAAACAAAGTTAAAGCGTTCAAGAGAATGGATTGAAGCTGGCCAGAAAGTTCGTATCGATATGCGCTTCCGTGGTCGTATGATTACAAGACAGGAAGTTGGTCGTGATGTTTTAAATAAGTTTACTGAGCAGATCTCAGATATAGCAGATGTAAGTAAGTCCGCCGCAATGGAAGGTAATACATTATCTGTTGTATATTCACCAAAAAAAGGTAAGTAAAGGAGAATACTATGAAAGCAAAAGCAAGAAAGCCAAAGAAGATCAAAATGAAAACAAAGAAGACCTTCGCTAAGCGTAGCAAGCTTACAGCAACAGGCAAGTTGAAGGTACAGCACAACTTCGTATCACACTTTGCAGCAAACAAGACACACAAGCAGAAGATGCATTTAGCTAAATCTACAACTGCACACAGTTCCGATTTAAAGCGTACTAGACAGTTGTTGCAAGGTTAATTAGGAGGTAAAGAAGATGAGAGTAAAGGGATCAACACCTACACGTAATAGACGTAAGAAAATATTAAAATTAGCTAAGGGTTATTTTGGAAGCAAACACTTACTTTACAGAACAGCCCATGAGCAAGTGATGCGTTCTCTCCGTTATGCATATATCGGAAGAAGACAGACAAAGCGTGAAATGCGTAAGCTTTGGATTGCTCGTATCAACGCAGCAACAAGACAGTATGATTTATCATACAGCCAGTTCATGCATGGTCTCAAGTTAGCAGAAATTAATGTTAACCGTAAGATGCTTTCTGAAATCGCTATTCATGATGAAAAGGGATTTGAAGCATTAGTTGACGCTGCTAAGAAGGCTTTAACTAAGTAAGAACTTTAACCGATTTCTATGAAGTCGGTTTTTTATTTAGACATGAGAAAAGGGATGGTATCACTTGGATATCATCCCTTTAAAGATTTATTGTTCAAGTTGCTTGATTGATAATTCTAGACGGCGAAGAGTTTCTTCTTTGCCAAGGATAGAACTGATTTCAATCGCACCACCTGGTGTAAACTGCATACCTGTAATTGCTAGACGCAATGGGAATAGAACTTGTCCATTCTTCATTTCTAACTTAGCAGGTAAGGCAAGTAATGTTGTATGTAGTGCTTCTTCCGACCAATCTTCTTGATTCTTTAAGGCTTCATAAGATGCTTGTAAAGACTTTAGAGCGATAGTTGGATCTGTCTTCATCTTCTTATTAATGAATAAATCATTGGAATAAGAAGGGAAGTTGTCAAAGAATGTTAACATCTCTGGAATTTCAGCTAATGTTTGAGCACGTTGTTGTAAGATAGCAGCTATTTGTCTGCGGTTAAAATTGCCTTTTACTGCTTCATCAATATATGGGGTTACTAACTTCTCGTAAGAATCTAGATCCATATTTCTTAACCACATACCATTCACCCATTTAAGTTTTTCGGGATCAAAGATGGCACCAGAAGTACCGATATGCTTTACATCAAATGCTTGTACTAATTCATCAAGTGTGAAGATTTCACGATCTTCCGATGGGGACCAACCTAATAAAGCAATGTAGTTTAAGATAGCACCAGGTAAATAACCCTTAGCCACTAAATCCTGGAAGGATGCGTCACCGTTACGCTTGGATAACTTGGAATGTTCGTCCTTCATCACTGGTGGGCAGTGAATATATCTTGGGATATCCCATTCAAATGCGTTATAGATTAAGTTGTACTTAGGAGTAGAGGATAAGTATTCCATACCACGTACAACATCCGTAATGCCCATTAAATGGTCATCAATTACGTTTGCAAAGTTATAAGTAGGGAAGCCATCACTCTTAATTAATACCTGTTCATCTAATGTATTATTTTCAACAGTGATTCGTCCAAATACCTCATCATCAAAGTATGTTGTTCCTGTTTCAGGAATTGTCTGACGAATAACAAACTTCTCACCGGCTTCAATTCTTGCTTCACATTCTTCGACGGTTAATAACTTACATGGATCATCAAACTTAAAGGATTCACCACGTGCTTCCTGTAGTTCACGTTGTGCTGCAATTAATTCTTCATCACAGAAGCAATAATGCGCTCCACCACGTTGAATGAGTTCCTTTGCATATTTGAGATATAGACCGCTACGTACACGTTCAGATTGTACGTATGGACCAAAGTTACCACCATTATCTGGTCCTTCATCATGCTTTAGACCGCAAGCTTTTAATGTGTCATAAATAATATCTGTGGCACCTTCTACCAAACGACCTTGGTCAGTATCTTCGATACGAAGGATATAAACGCCTTCAGGGTCTTTTTTTGCAACTAAGTATGCATATAATGCAGTACGTAAATTACCGATATGCATATAGCCGGTAGGACTTGGTGCAAATCTTGTTCTAATAGCCATTGTAATACTCCTTTTATTCTTATATATTTTACGCTTTTTGTGTGTTTATAACAATGCAGAAGATTATATTAAATGCGTAAATAAACATTTCTTGTTAAAATATGATAGGAAAAGAGGTAAATATGAAGGAAATCGATTTAACAAAATCAGTTTATGAACTAGCAACAACAATTCCTGAGTTCTTAGATATTATGGAAACTTTAGGATTTGGCGGTATGCGTCATTGCGTAGAGGAGAATCCGCATACGAAGATTATGACTCCATTAATGGCAGCAGCTAACCATGGTGTTGACCGATCTATTATCGTAAATGCATTCCAGGATGCTGGCTTTACAGTGACAAACCAATAAGTTAGGAATTCGTAATAACTAAATAGTCTTTGAAAAAAGTCTTTGCATATGAGAGGTTTTTCGCTATAATAGTTATTGCGCTATTGGGATATAGCCAAGCGGTAAGGCAGCTGGCTCTGAACCAGCCATTTCGGGAGTTCGAATCTCTCTATCCCAGCCTAATTAGACCTGTTAATCAGGTCTTTTATTTTATATAATAATAGTCATGAATGAATTGCAAAGTTTATATAAAAAAGACTATCCTGTATTTATCGAACCATATCTTCATTCAAAGTCCATGCAGCGATTAAAAGGAGTGGATATGAACTGTGGTCTACAGTTTACATCACACTCAGGATTTTCTAGCTATGGCTCTTACTCACGTTATGAACATAGTGTTGGTGTAGCGTGTATCATATGGCATTTTACACATGATAAAAAACAAACGTTGGCTGGTCTATTTCACGATATCTCAACACGTGTGTTTTCACATGTGATAGATTTTGTTAAAAATGATTATTTAGTACAAGAATCTACTGAAGATGAAACAAGACAAATCTTATTACAAGATGTTGGAATTATGAATCAATTGTTGCGTGATGGAATATCCGTTGATGAAGTTTCTGATTATCACGTATATCCGCTTGCGGATAATGACTCTCCAAGATTATCTTCTGATCGTTTAGAATATACTCTTGGAAATTTATTAAATTATCGTAAACGTAAAATCAACGAAATAGAGAAATATTATAATGATCTTGTAGTTGGTGTTCTTGAAGATGGTAGTAAGGAAATTATGTTTCAGGATCCTGAGATTGCGGAAGAGTTTGCCTTTGGTGCTCTATCTTGTGGGATGATATATTCTTGCGACTTTGACCGCTATGGGATGGAAAAACTTGCTGAAATATTACGCAAGGCATTGAAAGATAATATCCTTACAGAATCGGATTTATATCTATCAGAAATTGAAGTGGTCAATAAGATATCGCATAGTGATTTACGTAATACTTGGGATGAATATACAAGACTTTATGATGTTGTGAAAGATACTTCTGGTGACATCATGGTTAATGCGAAAAAGAGATATATTGATCCATATATATGCAAGCATGGACGAGTTACAACAAGTAGTACTGCATTTAAAAATGCAGTGAATGAATTTAAGAATACAGATTATCATTATCTGATGAAAGGAATCTATCGAAATGGATAAAGTAATTGTAGTTGCTAGCAAGAATGCTGGTAAGATTAAAGAATTTAAAGAGATGTTAGAACCAAAGGGCTATGAAGTGAAAAGCTTAGCTGATTATCCAGATGTTGGTGAGATTGATGAAACAGGTACGACTTTCTCTGCTAACGCTATCATTAAAGCACAAGCAATTACAGATAAGTATCATATTATGGCAATCTCAGATGATTCAGGATTAGAAATTGATGCTTTTGATAAACAACCAGGTGTACAGAGTGCGCGCTGGTTAGGACATGATACACCATATTCCTATAAGAATCGGGTGGTATTGGACCGTATGAAAGATGAAACTAATCGTAATTGTCGCTATGTTTGTGCAATTGCGGTTACAAGACCAAATCAAGAACCGGTTGTATTTGAGGATACTGTGGAATGTGTTATCGCTACTGAACCAGCTGGTACGAATGGGTTTGGATATGATCCAATTGTGTTCTATGAACCATTTGGAAAAACAATGGCAGAGATGACAAACGAAGAAAAGAATAGTATCTCTCATCGAGGCAAGGCAGTTGTCCGTTTAGAAGCGTGGATGGAACATGAAGGGTTATAAGGTATTATCTGCACTAGCGGGACTAGCATTATTTCTATCTTTGTTATTAACATCGATTGATTTATTATGCTTTAATCGTTCGTTCTTCCGTTGGCAATATTCTTTAAATCACACAGCTGAAAGTATTGGTATTTCTGAAGATGGTTTAATGAATGCAACAAATGCCTTACTTGATTATATGCAAGATAAAAGGGATGATATAAAAGTTATTGAAAAGGTAAATGGTAGTGAACGTGAGGTCTTTGATGAGCGTGAAACACTACATATGGTAGATGTTAAGAATTTATATCTAAACGCAATGACCACAAGAACGATTCTATTTGTTGGCAGTGTTATGTTATTAACATTTTTGGTGCTAACGCATCGAAATGAAAGTTATATGATACTAGCAAATGCGTATAGAAATGGTCTACTATTCTTGGGCTCACTACTTTTGTTTGTGGGGATTTATGCAATCGTGGACTTTAATGGCTTTTGGATGAATTTCCATTACATTTTTTTCGACAATGATTTATTTTTACTAGATCCAAATGTTTCAATTATGATCAATATGTTTCCATCAAACTTCTTCTTTACAGTTGTTTTTGGAATTATAGTATTGTTTATAAGTATGATAGTTTTATTAAAGATCTTACTAGTGTTGTTGAAACACAGAATTGAAAGAAGGTTAGTATGATTAATGTTGTTTTATATGAGCCAGAGATTCCACAGAATACTGGTAATATTATGCGTACTTGTATGGCGATGAATTGTCGTTTACACCTGATTGAGCCAATGGGTTTTAAAATTACGGACAAGTCGTTGAAACGTGCAGGCATGGATTATGTAAAGGAATTGGATTATAAAATCTATCCTGATTGGCAGACATTTTATAACATGCATGAAGGTTCCTATTATTACATCACTCGATATGGTGAAAAGACACCTTCAGAGTTTAACTATAAGGAAGACGAAGGGAAGGATATATATCTTGTCTTTGGTAAAGAAAGTACTGGGATTGATAAACATATTCTTCATGATAATTATGACCGCTGTGTGCGTATTCCAATGGTGGCAGAAGCACGTAGTTTAAATCTTTCTAACTGTGTCGCAATATGCGTTTATGAAGTTTTGGATCAACTTGGATTTCCGGAACTATCACATACAGAGGTAATTAAAGGGAAGGATTTTTTACAACAGTTTGAATAGGCATATATTTGGACAACCTCATTATTCATAGGTATACTTACAAGGAAAGATGGTGATTACATGTTAGAAACCTTTGATGATTTCATTTCGTTAGCTGTCATTATGGTTATGTTAGTTCTAGCTATGTATTGTTGTCTTGTGATGTCGAGTAAAAAACATTTGAAGTTGATGCAGAGAAGACAAGCGAAACATCGTGATTTTCTTGCGACACTTTCTGATGACTCGGAATGTAATAGTGAGGAGTAAACAATGATTCAAGAAACGATTAGTTCAAACAATGCCCCTGTAGCGGTAGGGCCATATTCACCCGCTGTTCGTGCAGGAGACTTTATATACATCTCTGGACAGTTACCAATTGATCCAACAACTGGTCAACTTGTTTCAGATGACATTCGTATTCAAACGGAACAAGTACTAAAGAATATTGATGCCTTATTAGCAGAGGCCGGTTTAAATATGTCATATGTTTTAAAGACAACTGTATTTGTTAAGAATATGGAAGAGTTTGCGGCAATGAATGAAGTATATTCTCGTTTCTTTCAAAAGCCATTTCCAGCAAGAAGTGCTGTCGCAGTAAAAGATATTGCATTTAATGCGAAGGTAGAGATTGAAGCATTTGCGATGGATACCCGCGCACTTGAAGTACTATGTGCGGAAGATGGTTGCCATACATGTAATGATTATTGTTGCGAAACAAAGTTGGATATTCAATAAGACCCTAGGGTCTTTTTATTTTTCTATGGTATGATATAGCATGTACGTAGTGGAGATTAAGTTCGTATGTCTATTCATAAACTAAACATGACTTTTTCAAAGAAAGATATTCAATATATTCTGACAATCGCATTGTCCGCTCTTGTGTATGCGTTTGGGATTGAATCGTTCGTAAGTTCTGGTAATTTATTCCCTGGTGGGTTTGCGGGTATTTCACGACTCGTTGTAATGCTAGTGGAAAGACATCTTGGTTTCGTAATTCCATTTGGTGTCATCTACTGGGTAATGAATTTTACGGTTGTGCTATTTATCTGGAATCGTATTGGGCATAAGTTTGTTTTATATTCTGTTCTTTGGTTCTCATTAAGTTCTCTATTTTCAATTATTATCAATGTGCCTATTGTTACACAGGATATGTTATTGATTGCAGTTTTTGGAGGTCTCATTAATGGGTTTTCGATTGGACTTGCTCTTCGCTCAAATGCGAGTAGTGGTGGTACAGACTTCATTGCAATTGATTTATCGGTACGTTTAAAAAGACCTACTTGGAATTATTTGCTTGGTTTAAATGCATTTGTCTTAGTACTTGCAGGCTTAGCGTTTGGTTGGGATAAAGCTTTATACTCGATTATCTTCCAATATGTTTCTACACAGGTAGTCAATACAATGCACCAACGTTATAAGATTACACGTATTCAAGTCATCACTGACCATGCAGATAAAGTATGTGAAGCTGTTTTTAATACAGTACGTCATGGTATTACTCGTATTGAAGTAGAAGGTGCATTTAAGCATCAA
>CALBKL010000025.1 GCA_937895985.1 uncultured Solobacterium sp. | reverse complement strand
GGAGAAGAGGCTTCTGAGAGAGTTGCACGTACAAGAGAAGCGATGAAGGCTGCTAACTGTGATGTAATCTTATTGACAGCATTAGAAGATCCATGTTGGTTGTTGAATATTCGTGGTAATGATATTGCATGTACACCAGTTAGTTATGCATTCGCTGCAATCACAAATAAGAAGCTCTACTATTATGTAGACGCAAAGAAGATCAATGCAAAAGTTGCGAAGTACTTCAAGGATAATAAGGTAACAGTACGTCCTTACAATGCGCTAATGAAGGACTTACAGAAATTAGAAGGAAAGAAAGTTTGGGCAGATTTGGGACATCTCAATTCCAATCTGTATAAAGCATTAGTAGGTAATGAAATCTATGATGCAATTTCACCAGTTGCTTACTTCCGTGCAATCAAGAATAAGACAGAAATTAAGAATACTCGTAACGCACACGTAAAGGATGCAGTTGCGATGGTGAAGTTTATTTCTTGGGTAAAGAGTAATGTTGCAAAAGGCAAGATGACAGAAGTGACAGCACAAGATTATTTATATGCATTACGTGCAGAGCAGAAGGATTACATCGAACCATCTTTTGAAACAATCTGTGCATATCAAGAGAATGCCGCAATGATGCACTACACTGCAACAGAAGAAAAACATGCGGCAGTGAAGGCAAGAGGTTTCTTACTTGTTGACTCTGGTGGAACGTACAAGGATGGTACAACAGATATCACAAGAACAATTGCGTTAGGTGGTTTAACTGCAGAAGAAAAGAAGTTATATACAAAGGTATTAAAGGGACATCTTGATTTACTGCATGCAAAGTTCTTGTATGGTACAACAGGTAATAACCTGGATATTCTTGCAAGAAATCCATTATGGAATGATTGCATTGATTATCAATGTGGTACAGGTCATGGTGTGGGTCACGTCTTAGCTGTACATGAAGGTCCACACGGAATTCGTTGGGGCATGCCTGCAAATGGTAAAGCAGTTGTACTTCAAGAAGGAATGGTTGTTACAGATGAACCGGGTGTATATCTACCACATAAGTTAGGTATCCGTATTGAAAATGAAATGATCGTTCAAAAGGAAGAAAAGAATTTCTACGGGCAGTTCTTATCCTTTGAAGACATTACATACGTACCATATGACCGCGATGCGATTGATACAAAATATCTCAGTGATGAAGAGATTGATTGGATTAATGCATACCACAAGATGATTTGGGAAAAGATTGGTCCACTTCTTAGCGGTAAAGAAAAGAGCTTCTTAAAGAAAGCTACTGGAAAGATTACACGCGCATGAAATTCATATCTTGGAATGTAAATGGCTTAAGAGCTGCAATGAAGAAGGGATTCGCAGATTTTTTCAATGAACAGGATGCAGATTTCTTTGCCTTACAGGAAACAAAGATGCAACCAGATCAGCTAGAAGATGCGATGAAATTTGATGGTTATCATATGTACATGAATAGTGCAGAAAGAAAAGGATATTCTGGAACACTAATCTATACAAAACATGAACCGCTCAGTGTCACTTATGAAATTGAAGGGGATGTAACCAAGGAAGGTAGAGTTATTACCCTTGAATATCCAGATTTCTATTTTGTATGTGCATATGTACCAAATTCCAAAGATGGATTATTACGTCTACCATATCGCATTGAATGGGAAGAGATGCTACGCAAGCATCTGATGGAATTAGATAAAAAGAAACCAGTTATTTATACAGGGGACTTAAATGTTGCACATGAAGAAATCGACTTGAAGAATCCAGCAACAAATCATAAGAATCCTGGTTTCTCAGACGAAGAACGTGCAGCGATGACAAAATTACTAGGCTCAGGCTTCTGTGATACATTTAGAGAACTCTATCCAGATACACAGAAGTTCTCTTGGTGGAGTTATCGTATGAAAGCACGCGAAAGAAACGTTGGTTGGCGGATTGACTATTTCTTAGTCAGTCAACGTCTACTAGCAAATGTACAAGATGCATTGATATTTGATGAGACCGAAGGGTCTGATCATTGTCCGGTTGGATTAAATATCAATCTGTAATAAAATAGTACATATTAGAATTACGGAGGTGAAATCATGGATGTAAAATCTATGGTATATGGATATAAGGAAGAACTATTAAGTAGACTAGGAAAACTTATATCAATTAATAGTGTGGAAGGAACTCCAGAACCAGATGCACCGTTTGGTAAAGGACCTAAGGTTGCTTTAGAAACGGCATTAGAAATGATGAAAGCAGATGGTTTTGATACAGTGAATTTGGATAACTATATTGGTTATGCAGAAATTGGCTCAGGGGAAAAGCTGATTGGTATTATCGGACATTTAGACGTCGTACCTGCTAATGTAAAAGATGGATGGAATAGTGATCCATTTGAAATGGTAGAAAAAGATGGCGTACTATATGGTCGTGGTGTAAGTGATGACAAGGGTGCGATGGTTGCCAGCATGATTGCATTAAAGGTAATCAAGGACATGAATGTTCCACTTACAAAGCGAATTCGTTTAATCTTCGGTACAAATGAAGAAACTGGATCGAAATGCTTGAAGCACTATGTTGAAAAAGAAGGTTCTGTAGACTATGGGTTTACACCAGATGGAGACTTCCCTGGTGTGCATGGTGAAAAGGGAATGATTGCCATGCGATACCTATCTAAGAATACTGCTATTAAGGATATTCAGGGTGGTACTGCGAGGAATATTGTATGTCGTAACTGCTACGTAGTTATCGATAAAAATAGCTTCTCTCGTAAGACACTGGAAGACTACTTCAATAACGAAAATCTAGAATTCAGTATCGAAAACCTTAATGAAAATGATGTTAAGATTTCTGTTCAGGGAATCGCAGCACATGCAAGTTTACCTGAACTTGGAAAGAATGCATTATCCTATCTGATGGATGGTTTAAAACAGTCTGGTTTCCAGGATGGATTTGTTGACTTCTATTGCAAGCACTTTGGTCTAGCGACTGATGGTAGTGGCTTTGGCGCAAACTGTTCTGATGAATATGGAGCGTTAACACAAAACAATGGTGTCATCTCTATGCAGGATGGTGTCATTGAAGGTTCTGTCGATATCCGCTTCCCAGTTACTTTGACATCGCGTAAGGTGCTTAAGTTAATGGAGGGACATCTAGAAGATGAAAATGGTGTAATTGAAGTACTCCATACACATGAACCATTGTTCTTCCCAATTGATTCTCCACTTGTAAGTGCATTATGTTCTGCATACCGTGAGGTAACTGGAGATAAGGATGCACAACCAATCACATTAGGTGGTGGAACATACGCAAAGGGAATTGATAATACAATCGCATTTGGATGCGCATTCCAAGGCAAGGATTATCATATTCATGACGCAAATGAATATGTAGAGATTAATGAATTACTCCTACAAGCAGAAAT
This sequence comes from uncultured Solobacterium sp., assembly GCA_937895985.1. The sequence goes on along the minus strand of CALBKL010000025.1, from coordinate 1,650 downwards.
CTATGTAGCCGCAATTCTAAAACTCTTGGAAATCTAAATTAATAGACAGAAACTGTAAAAGCTTCTGTCTTTTTGTTTATCTAACAACTATGAATCATACGGCGTGATATAATAGTCACATGACAAAAGTAGCGATTTTATATGATTTTGATAAAACACTGTGTGGTAAAGACATGCAGGAATATAGCTTAATACCATCTTTAGGCTATGATAACCCAAAAGATTTTTGGGCAGAAGTAACTGAACTAGCTTCACAACATCATATGGATGCGATTAGTGCATATCTATATTTGTTGCAGAAGAAGTTTGAGGAGATGGATCAACCACTTACAAAACAACAATTTGAAGGAGTAGGAAAGGGCATTGTTTTATATAACGGGGTTGATACTTGGTTCAAGCGTATTAACAAGTATGGTAAAAAATTAGGACTTGAAGTAGAACATTACATTATCTCTAGTGGTATGAAAGAAATCATTGAGAATGTAACAGTTGCGGGTGAGTTTAAGCATATCTATGCATGTAGTTATTTCTACGATGAAAATGGATTTGCAAGATGGCCAGCGCAAATCGTAAACTACACGACAAAGACACAATATATCTTCCGTATCAACAAACAGGTATTAGATGAAAATGATGCTGAAGACTTAAATACGTATATCGATCCAAAGTTACGTCCAATTCCACTTACGAAGATGGTTTATGTGGCAGATGGTTTAACAGATGTACCTTGTATGCGTCTTATAAAAGAATACGGTGGTCGTTCAGTAGCGGTATATAACGAGAAGTCCACAAAAGCAAAGAAGATTGCGGAAAAACTGATCCGTGAAGAGCGTGCAAACTACATGGTAAAAGCAGATTACAGTGAAGGTTCAGAAATGGAAACATTGATGAAGATGATACTCGACCACATGAGTGCAGATAGTGCTCTAGAAGCTTTGGAAGGTAAAATCAAGTAAAGAAGGATATATCTATGACAAATGCTGAGAGATTTTTAAATGCTTATGCACAGTGTGAGAAGAAATTGGCTGAATTAGCAGAACAACCAAAGTACATTCCGTTTTCACAACTTGTAGCTCGCTGTGCTAATCGAAGTAGAGTTGTCGCACTTAACCAACAATCTCTACGTGAATATAATGAATTACGTAATGCAATTGTTCATATCCGTGGTAGTGAAAAAGAAATTATCGCTGAACCATGCGATAGCGTTACGGAAGACATTGAAAGAATTGCAAAGTTATTAACGGAACCACATGATATTCTAAAGTATGCAAGCATGCCGGTTAAAACAGTACATATCGATACAAGTATTCGTGATGCATTTCATCTGATGCAAGAAATGGACACATCTAAAGTTCCTGTATATAAAGGACAGAATTTTGTGGGAATGATTACCTTAGATGAAATTGCGAAAGTTGCGATGCAAGGAAAAACAGATAATACAGTCGTATCTGATGTCTTATCTTCTACGAAGAATTCAAGGGTTGTGTTTACTTCTAAAAGTAATAATGTAGATGTTGTATTGCGTTATTTTGATAAGGCTAGAGAAGAAGGTATTACTTTACTGGCAATCTTAATCACTGAATCAGGAAAGCCTAGTGAAAAACCTATCGGTATTATTACAACTTCAGACTTACCTAATATCTTAAAAAT
>CALBKL010000024.1 GCA_937895985.1 uncultured Solobacterium sp. | reverse complement strand
ATACGTAGAAGACTAATGACACAAACGACTATCTAAGATAGTCGTTTTTATGTGTGTAGAAAAAAAGAAGCGTTTTACGCTTCTTTTTGTTTAGATAATACCAGCGAAGATCGTTGCTAGGGCAACGGTAATAATACCGGAAGTACAGATTGCAAGACCTGCCATAGCACCCTGCAAGTCACCGAGTTCGATTGCTTTGGATGTGCCGATTGCGTGTGCACTTGCACCAAGTGCTAAGCCCTGGGCAATTGGGTCAGTGATATGGAAAATCTTAAATACAATATCTGCGATGATTGCACCAAAGATACCTGTTACGATAATTGCCGCAACAGTAACTGGTACAATACCACCTAATTCTTCCGCAACACCCATACCGATGGCTGTTGTGATGGACTTTGGTATGAAGGTAACGTATTGTGCATGGTTGAAATGGAATATCAATGATAGAACAAGTACTGTTACAATGCTACTGACACAACCACAAGCGATGGAAATGACTATCATCTTCCAATTCGCTTTGAGCTTATCGATTTCTTTATAGAGTGGTACTGCCAAAGCGACTGTTGCTGGAGTTAATAACCAACTAAGATACTTTGCGGAGAAAAAGTAGGAATCATAATCAATATGGAAGATAGATACAAAACCAATTGTAAAGATAATCGCAATTAATAAGGGATTAAAGATCGGTAGTTTAAACTTCTCACGACAGAGGATACCAATAAAGAAACCGATTAGGGATATCACCACGCCCATTGTGGCGCTTGTTAGCATAACATTATTCATTGTTTGATTTCTCCTTACCTAATAACATAGATACTTTACCAGTGACTACCATAACAATCACTGTAGAAACCATCATGATTATGATGGATTGTATTAAGATTGGTTGTAAGGAATCCATAGACCCAATTAAACCTACGGCTGCAGGAATAAACATGACTGGCATGATTTCGATTAAGAAATCTGCTGTATCGTGTACTTCATCAACTTTAAAGATTCTGAGATTCAGTGCGATAAATAAAAGTACAAGGCCATAGATTGAAGCAGGGATTGGTAGTGGTATAAAAGTATGTAATACTTCACCAATACAGGTAAAGAGTAGAATAATTAAAAACTGACGCATGTGCTTCATAGAAAAACCTCCAAACGCTAGTTATTATCCCACTATTTCCGTTAGAATGATACGGATATTATTGATTTTTTTGATGATAGTGCTTTCATTAAGGAGAATATATACATTTTGCGATGAATGTTGGAAAAATTGGTTTTTTAACAAATTCCCTTTGTAAATGCTGTAGTAATTTCATATAATACCTATGTGCCACATATCGTATATACTTCCGAATTGGCGGAAGTGTCTCTACCCTGCTACCTTAATGGCGGGACTACGGTTGTCTCTATTCTTTTTTTAGTGACTTCCTGTTGAGATGCTACTCGGCAGGATTTTTAAATTTTAGGCGACGATGTGTGAATGAAAAAGGGGGATATTTATGTTAGAAAAGTTATTTCATTTAAAGGAAAACGGCACAACAGTTAAAACAGAATTGATCGCAGGTGTTACAACATTTATCACAATGGTTTATATCCTTGCGCTCAACCCATCCATCTTAAGTGTTTCTGGTATGGATGCAGGTTCTATCTTGACAGCGACTGCAGTCGCATCCGCAATTGCATGTTTCTGCATGGCTGCGTTCTCAAATATGCCATTTGCATTATCTGCTGGTTTAGGTTTGAATGCTTACTTCGCATACACAGTGTGTGGTGTTATGGGTTATCCTTGGCAGGTTGCGTTAACAGCAGTACTTGTGGAAGGTATTATCTTCATCATCATGTCACTTACAAGTGTTCGTGAAGCAATCTTCAATGCAATTCCAGTACAGTTAAAGGTAGCTGTATCTGTGGGTATTGGTTTCTTCATCGCATTCATCGGTGTACAAAATGCACATATCATCGTTGATGGCGCAACACTTGTTAGTTTATATTCATTCACAAATGGTATTGCGAATGGAACATTCTCATCACAGGGTGTAGGTGTTATCTTGTGTATGATTGGTGTTATCTCTATTGTGATCATGTTAATCAAGGGTGTTAAGGGATATATGTTATGGGGTATCTTATTAACTTGGGTTTTAGGTATTATCTGCCAGCTATTAGGCATCTATGTACCAAATCCAGAATTAGGTTACTATTCATTAATCCCAACAGCGTTCTTCTCAATGCCAAATTCTATCGCTCCTACATTCTTCCAATTTGACTTTGCATTTGTGGCAAGTCACCTAGCAAACTTCATTGTAGTAGTATTTGCATTCTTATTCGTAGATATCTTCGATACTCTTGGAACAGTAATTGGATGCGCATCTAAGGCAAATATGTTAGACAAGGATGGAAAGCTACCAAGAATTAAGGGTGTGCTATTAGCTGACGCTGTTGGTACAACAGTAGGTGCTATCTTAGGTACATCTACAATCACAACATTCGTTGAATCTTCTTCTGGTATTACGGAAGGTGGTAGAACAGGTTTAACAAGTGTTACAACAGGTATCTTGTTCTTAGCTGCTTTATTCTTATCTCCATTATTCTTAACAATTCCTTCCTTTGCGACAGCACCAGCATTGATCGTTGTTGGTTTCTTGATGATGCAGCAGGTTGTTAACATCGAATGGAACGATATCACAAAGGCATTCCCATGCTTTGTATGCATTACAATGATGGGCTTTGCATATTCAATTTCTGAAGGTATTGCATTTGGTTTTATCTCTTACACATTTATTCATGTGATTACAGGTAAGGCAAAGGAAATTTCACTCTTGATGTATATTCTTACAGGATTATTCATCTTGAAGTTCTTCATTATCTAAACAAATAATCAGGTTCACTTCAATGTGGACCTTTTTTTCATTTATAATACTGATAAGAGGTGTTTGTATGATTTATACAGTAACGATGAATCCTTCACTGGATTATATTGTGCAATTAGAAACATTTGAAGAAGGAAAACTTAATCGTTCTATCTTTGAGCAGATTGATGTTGGTGGAAAGGGAATTAATGTGTCCATCGCCTTGAAACATCTAGGAAGAATTAGTACACCACTTGGATATGTGGCTGGTTTTACTGGGGATGAGATTGAACGTCGTGTGAGTAGTCATGGACTTATTCCAGAGTTCATTAAGTTAGATCATGGAGAATCTCGTATCAACATCAAGATGAAACATGAAATAGAAACAGAAATTAACGCTAGTGGACCAACGGTGGAAAAAGAAGATATTGAAAAGCTATATGTAAAGTTGGAACATCTCACAGATGGTGATGTACTCATCCTTTCTGGTAGTATGGCATCTGGTGTTGAAGAGAATTTCTATGCGAATGTAATGAAGTTTCTACAAGGAAGAAAGATACGGATTATCGTAGATGCTGGAGGTAGTGTATTAAAGACAGTACTTCCATATCATCCATATTTAATCAAACCAAATCAACAGGAATTATCAGAGATATTTGACGCAAATGTCTTAGAGAATCAAATAGAAGAATATGCATGCAAGTTAGTTTCAATGGGTGCACAAAATGTACTTGTTTCATTAGGGAATCAGGGTGCACTCTTAGTGAATCACAAGGTATATCACTGCCATGCACCAAGTGGGAATATTATTAATTCTGTAGGTGCTGGAGATTCCATGGTAGCTGCTTTTTTAACCAGTAAGTTAAATGGAGAAGATGATCAAACAGCACTTGAAAAGTCGGTTGCGATGGGATCGGCGACTGCTTTCTCCTATGGAATTGCAGACCAAGAAGCTGTAGATGTATTGTACAAAGAGATGGTGAAATAAATGGATGAATTTCAAGAATATTATTATCATCATCCTTACGCAAATGAATTGGATACAGTTGTTTTGAGTTGTCATGCATGCAAGGGTGGTTATAAAGTTATTTTAAAAGATACAATCTTTTATCCAGAAGGTGGTGGACAACCTTGTGATAAAGGTACAATCCAAGGTATCGAAGTAATCGATGTACAACGAGAAAAAGAAGGGATTGTACATATCATAAAAGATTTTCTTCCGGTAGGAGGGAAGGTTCACTGTAAGATTGATTGGGAGTATCGCTTTGACTTAATGCAGAATCATACTGGAGAACATATCTTTTCTGGTGTTGTTAAACAGTTATATGGATATTCTAATGTTGGTTTTCATATGGGTGAATATATCTGTGCTGATTTTAATGGAGAATTGACAGAAGCGAATATTAAAGAAGTTGAAAGACGGGTAAATCAAGCAATTTGGACAAATCTTTCTGTGCAAGAAATTTTCTGTTCTCCACATGAAACAGCGAAGTATGAGTATCGTTCGAAGATTGCGATAGAAGGTACTACACGGATTATTTCTGTTGCTGGATATGACATGTGTGCATGTTGCGGTATGCATGTAAAAAATACGGGTGAAATTGGAATCTGTAAGGTGATTGGCTTTGAAAAGTTACGAAATAAAACAAGAGTCTTCTTGTTGAGTGGAAGAAGAGCGTTTATCTATCTTGGTCGTATCCAGCAAGAAAACGCTATGATTTCAAAAATATTGTCTGCTAAGCCACTAGAGATATCGGTGGCTGTAAGTCATCTTCAACAGCGCTATTTAGATGTACAGAAATCATATCGTACTGTTTCAATGGAAATGATGATGAAGGACGCAGATAAAATTCCTACACATGATGCGATTCTATATACTTCTGTCCTTGCGGATTCTGAAGGAATGCGTGCCTTCTGCAATCGTTGCATTGAGAAGGGAATTTCTACCGTCATGGTAATTGCGAAGGCAGAAGTTGGATATTCTTATGTCATCATGAGTCGTACGATTGACTTACTATCGATTTGTGCTGATTTTAACGCGGCTATTCACGCTAAAGGTGGTGGAAATCGTGAAATGATGCAGGGTAGTTGTACGGCGAGTTTGACAGAAATCTCTACCGCATTTCATGCGGTTACTGGTATCTCAATGCATATCGTTTCCTAACATTTCCAGGAAATAATAAATTCTTTAACTAGTATCACAAAAAGCGTAAGCGGATGTGAATATTTTCG
>CALBKL010000023.1 GCA_937895985.1 uncultured Solobacterium sp. | reverse complement strand
AAGATTTCTCATTGCGGTACCCCAACCCCAAGTAATTTTAGAGAGCCAAAAAAAGTTCTATACGATTAAACGTATAGAACTTTTTTTACTTAATAATGGATTGACCTAATTTTACAGTTGTAGGTTCAATAAATTGAATCGTTTGTGTATTTGCATTTGTTACTACTAACATAGTACTCATATTGTACTTTGCACGTAGTTTCTTTAAATCAACCTCAACAATTGGATCTCCTGCTTTTACGCTATCACCCTGTTTCTTGGATAATATTTTAAAACCATCGCCATTGGCTTCTACTGTATTTACACCACAATGAACAAGTAATTCCACACCATGCTTAGTAGTAATGCCAAATGCATGTCCTGTAGGAAATAAAACAGATAATTCACCATTTGCTGGAGAACATAGTACAACCTGATCACCATCATATGTAAAGGCAACACTATCACCCATCATCTTTTCTGCAAATACTGGATCTGGAACAGTTGAAACATCAATTAACTGACCATCTGCAATTGCAACAATCGCATCATCATTCACAATAATATTATTCTTTAATTCTTCTTTCTTCTTGAAAAAATTGAACATAATTTTCTTCTCCTATCATTGACTTCATTATAGTAGTATAGTTTTCTTTTCGGTGTCAATGACATTTAAAACTACACTAACTTACGTAAATGTTTTGGTATCCAATCAAAGCTAGAACTTAACAAGAATGTAGAATCAAGATGAACACCAAACGGGATGTGCCTTTCTGGTTTATGGAAATCACTTCCTCCACTTACATATAAATGGTTATCTTCACAGTACTTAAATAATTTAACGGATTCACGCATTGGAATACTTGGATGGAAACACTCTATACCATCTAATCTATCCTTCACTTCTTCGATGTAGCCATTCTTTCTAAAGGCATCATATTCAAAGATATGGGCTAAAAATGCTTTTCCTCCTGCACGGTGAGTCAAGTTGATTGTTTCATCGAAAGAAAGATATGTATCAGCTTCATGAATAAAGAATGGACTATCTGGATTAGATAAGCCTTTTCTAAAAAATATCTTATATGTGGGATAACTCTTAGGAAACTCTAAATTATTCTTAGATAATTCCTGATACATGATTTTCTTTGAACTACCCTTTTCAAAGCATTCTAATTGAAGTGATTCATCAAAGAGATAATTTTGTTTCTTTGCACATTCTTGAATTCTCTTAAATAATGTTATCTCAATATGTTCTAAATTATCCCGACTATAGAAGTCTCTATACCATTCATTAATCACTGTTGGTTCAATACCATAACCTAATATTTCGATGATTTCGCCTTTATAGCTAGTAGCAATCTCTGTACCAGGAATACATGGATAGTTATTGTAATCAAAACACTCATACGCTAGGGCATGATTATGATCTGTAATACTA
>CALBKL010000022.1 GCA_937895985.1 uncultured Solobacterium sp. | reverse complement strand
CAGCGAAGAGAAGGATGCCGACGATAACTTTGGCAATCAGAAGGTTGATACCAAATACAGTAAAGAATAGACGAATAAGCAGAGTATCTAAAACAAAGAGTCCAACTGCTAGACCAAAGTACCCCATACCTGTTCTCACAAGGCTATCGTCGTTTTTAAAGACTAGTTTTTTATTTGTAGAGTAGTTAAAAACGGAGCTTGTCACACGAGCTAGCCCGTTAGCTAGGAAAATTCGGAAACTTGTTGGCGCTGTTGGTAAAAACAAGATTGCAATAGCGTAAACAAGATAGTCTACAACAAAACTACTGAGAGATGACAAGGCGAATTTAAAGATGTTTTTATAAATCATTAATCCATCTCTGATTGGACGGAAGTGTGAACCCTCATTATCATTGATATAGACAGTTTCAATGGGAACTTCTAAAATGTGATATTCTTTAGTAGCTTCAAGTAGCATATTCATTTCATATTCATAACGTTGTCCTTCGATTTTTAGCATAAAAGGAATAAGATTTGTTGTAAAAGCTCGAAGTCCTGTCTGAGTATCTGCTACTTCTACCCCAGTTTGAATCTTAAAAAGTGCTTTTGTTAAGCTATTTCCGAAACGGCTACGAAGGGGTACTTTACCAGTGAAGGCCCTCACACCCAAGATTAGCTTATTAGGATTTTCAGATGCTTTGTTAGCTGTACGGAAAATATCCCAAATCTTATGCTGTCCATCTGCATCTGCCGTTACAACCGTTCCATAGCTATTTTGTTGTCGGATATAATCAAAGGCCGTTTTAAGCGCTTGGCCTTTACCTTGATTCACTTGATGACGGAGCACCGTAGCATATTGTTCTGCTTTATCAAAGATATTTTGACACTTTGATGAACTACCGTCGTCGATAACTAGAATACGAAAATCACTCTTTTCGTGGATTTTTTCGATGAGTTTGATAAGTTTATTATCAGGTTGATAAGCTGGAATTACTATATAGTTCATACCGGCACTCCTTTCTTAGTGATGGTATAACTATACAGAACATCGCTTAAAGATACATTATATCAGTTTTCTTTAAGAAAAAGTTTAAGAAAATTTAAGAATGGAAGTCATTTTCTTTAGAAAGCAAGAACAATCAATATTAATAAATATACAAAAAATCCTCAAACAGCAAATGAATTTGAGGATGGAATTTATTATAAAATAAACTATTTATTCTATTTTATCTCTTAATTTCTCGACGAAGAGATAGGCTGCGGGACAGGTTAAAGTATTTTTGATAGTCAGATTATTAATTTGATAAATCTTTTTACGGTCGGTATGTGGAAATTCTCTACAAGCCTTGGGACGGACATCATAGATGGAACAGAGATTGTCACCACCGAGAAATGGACATGGCATTGACTTAAAGACCTTATCACCGTCTTCATCTACCTGTAGAAATTCATCTTCGAAGGCTGGTAATTTCATTTTAAAGTACTTGGCAATGCGTGTGATATCTGCTTCTTTAAAGTCTGGTCCAAGGCTCTTGCAGCAGTTTGCACAGGCTGTACAATCAATTTCTTCAAAAACTTCCTGGTGAATTTCAAGGGCAATCTTATCTAGGTTTTTTGGAGCTTTCTTTTTCAGATTTCCAAGAAATTTACGATGCTCTTTTTGCTTTTGTAAAGCTAATTGGTGATAGTATTCGATATCGATTTCTTTTGACATAGATTCTTTAACATCCTTTTCTGAAACTAGTATACCATAACTGAACATAAATAAAAACTACTGCCGTTAAGGCAATAGTTTTTACAAGATTAGTTAACTGCGACCACCTCAACCATATCTTTGCCAAGTAAGATTAAATATTTTTCAACTTGATCTATTTGGTAAGAACGAGACAAGGCTTCTGCATATAGAGATAATTGATCACGATAACGTTCAATCAGTTGACTTGGATATTCATAATGATCTGTCTTGTAGTCAAAGAGAATAATCTTGTCCTCATAGAGGAGATAACCATCTAAAATTCCACGAACAACAAAGTCTTCCTGACTCTTAGCATCTCTTTTTAACATAGAGAAGGGTTGTTCTCGATAAAGTTTGTCTTGATTTGCAAGAATCTCTTGACCAAGAGCTGTATCAAAGAAAGACAAGATTTTTCCTAGATTAACTTTATCTTTAACAGCTGAAGTTGCCTGAACTTGCTCCAAAGCTTCTGTCAAGGTTTCCAAAGTAGGTTTCTTAGCGAGATTGATTCGTTGCATGAGTTCATGGGTAGCACTACCAATTTCAGCACCAGTAACTTTCTTAGTTTTAGAGAAATCAGGAAGCTTGAATTGAGCAGTGCTTTCTTTTAGTTGACTTTGACCAGTCACTACTACGCCTTCCATATCCATGACAGGTTCATAGAATTTTTTAAGCTGACTAGGCGTTTGAACACTTGGAAGATTAATTGCTGCTCGGTGGACTTGATTATAGACTTCAACTTCTTTCAGCATTTCTCCGAACTCTGTTCCTAACTGGTTGCCAATGGCACTCCAATCGTAACTATGAAGTACATCTGAGATCTCATTCAAGAAACCTGTTATTGAACTAGCAAGATTTGCAACAATAGCACTCCAATCAAGTGTAGTAACAAGTCCGATTATCATTTGTGGAATTAACAAGAAACCCTGTGCAATCGTTCTTCCAACTTGATCCCAGTCGATTTGATACATTGATTCATTTAAGAACTCACCGACTTTGCTACCGATGGTATCCCATCGAACAGTTTTCATGAAGTTGTAGGAAACAGTAAATACTGCGTCAATACCCTTGCCTACAGTTCTTCCCATTCCCCCCCAGTCGATTGCGTTGATACCTTTATTAACACTTTCGCCGATGAATGTACCTAAGCCCTTCCAATCTTTGCTTTCAAACAAAGACTTGATACGACTTGCAAAGTCAGCAATAGGACCATCGAACTCTGCTTGTTCAAACATGCTCGAAGGGTCAAGTGCACCACCGCCGCCACCACCACGGCCACCATTATGCTTGTTAGGGTCGTTCATGACGTGGAGTTCATCGAAACTCGCCAAGTATAAGTCCAGTTCCTTCTTGGCTTGTCTAGCTGCACCGCCACCTTTGCCAAGTTCATTATTAAATTTTGTCTGTTGCTTGATTGCCTTAGTCCATGTTGCATGTCCACCAAGGAATGCAAAGAACTGGTTGATGATGTTGATAAGTGCTACAAATTTATCGATTAAGAAATCAATTGCTGGTGCAAGTGATTCCAAGATAGGACTTGCCATAGCACCTAATGCGTTACTTGCATATAGTCCGGATGTAGCAATGCTATCCATTGCTGGTGCTAAACTTCCACCGATTGCAGTAGAGTACGCATATACGTTATTTACACCCGTAACCATCGCTTGAGTTATCTCTTTGATAACTGTACGAATGAATCTATACATCGCAACTCTAGCGAATTGGTTTGCTAGATAACCTAATTTGTTTCCTAATCCTAATGCACCTTCACCAAATTTACCGAATGAGTTTCCTGCAATTCCTTTGATGAAACCGCCAAATTTTTGTAGTGCAGTATTGCTTTTAAGCGAATCAAATATCCTTTTGAATTTATCTGTAAAACTCTTACCATTGCTTAGTATTCCACTGTAGATACTCTGAATTTTACTTGCACCATTCTTTAGTGATTGAGTGAACGATTCAAGTACGTTTCCTGTATAAACTTGCTTGCTTGTATCTAATTGTGGAGCTGCAACATTTTGTTTGTTGCCAAGTGCATTTGTAGCACCTGTGCCCTGTTTTGCGTTGCTTAGAGCACCTAAACCTTTTAGCCCTTGTGTTGCTTCAGATAACTTGGATAAGCGGTCTAAATCGAGTTCTTTTATGCTCTCTGCGATTCCATGCATGTTATCTTTGAACTTACTAACATCCATCGCTTGAATCGTTTTATTTAATTTGCTTACCCCATCACCTGTATTGCGTAAGGCTTCTCCAAGTTCTTTTAGTGTGCTTGTATCTTTCCCTTCGATTTCGGATAGTTGGTCTGCCAGGTTCTTCAATTCTTTACCAACATCCATTCCTTTTACTGCTTCTAATGCAGTCTTTAGGTCTTTTAATGCACTCGATAGTCTTTTAATATCTTTGACGCTTTTGCTTATATCTTCTGTGACTGTAAACTCTAGTCCTTCATATTCAGCCATATCGAATGTATCTCCGTTCTATTTCTTTTCTTTTGCTTTTAAACTGTTGTTACCCAACATCTGCATGTACTCTCGCAACTGCTTTGTGTACTGCTCTGCCTGTAGTCTTTCTTCTTCTGCAATAATCTCTTTGTTGATAGATAGATTGAGAAGTTCCGGTTTCTCTGGATATTTGAATTCTATGGGAAGGTCGTTATCACCTTCCCAATATTCTTTATATGTCATACCCATCGACATATATCTTGGGCACTCTCTTTCAAATAGTTCGGAATAGGTAAACTGATTCTTAGAGTTTCCCTTGTTATTGAAATGGACTATTCCATAGTCCAAGTCAATTTTTTTGGATCGTTCTCACTTGGCTCTTCTAAGAGAGCCTCACTTGGAGCACGATACAATTCCATTAACGCTTGCAATAACTCTTTCTTTTGCGTCATGTTATTCCAGATAGTATTTACAAGTGATTCCTTGATACCAACGTGGCGTGCTAGGAATGCACCCCTAAACAACATTTCAATAGTTGTATTAGGCTTTGTATCAATATCATTGATATTGAATCCTGCGTTTTCCATCTGTCTAACTGATTGCTTGTTGAATGTAAGCGTGAATGTTTGATCCTCGAATGTTACCTTAATGTCCTTTGCCATTTTCTTCTTCTCCTATTTGATTTTATTGAGTTATTTTGTGGTACTTAATTAGTCGGTTTTCTTTGTTGCAGAAAACTCTGGTTTGTCATCCACTGTAATGGAAATAGCCAACTTGTGACCTTCATTAGAGCCTGCACCTTTGAGATAAACTGTTAGTTCACCAGTCCAGTAAATGCAACCTAAATCACCTGTAGGTGTATCTCCATCAGTGCCACCGATGAATAATGCAAACTTCTGGTGCTTTGTCTTTGTTGCAATTTCGATACCCTGTAACTTTGTGTAAAGTTCTGGTGTGTAGTAGCCTTCAAAAGAGAAGGACTTAACATCCTGTAAGCCATCGATATAAGCCTTGATTCCATGTGATAGAGTCGTTACTTCTACTTTTTCTGGATCACTTCCCATATCTGGATAACTGATAATGTCAATAAGTTTCTTTAAATCTTGATATTTGCCTGTTGCAGAGTTCATCAAGAATGTGTACTTAGTTAGAAATGCTTTGAAATCTTGAAGTGCCATTAGTGTTCTCCTTTTCTTATCGTGTAAATAAATATTGTCCTGCAACTCTACCTGTGTACTTTTGTACGTATCTATGGATAGAGTTGTTATTCATTGATTCCATCTTGATTGTGGTAATGCATGTCATGTTCTTAGATATCATCAACTTCGATATGCTCTGTAGAAGTAATATGCATTCTTCAACTGGATCATGCTTATCATTTGAATAAACGTTGATATCGAAGGTGACATCGCATACAGTTTCTTTCCCACTGGAATCAATAAAGTTTCTTGCTTGGAATGTATCGGACTGAACTACTGTTACAACCGGAAACGTAGACTTAGCATTGATATTGTCATTGCTTACAATGATTTTTTTGTTAGGAAAGTCTTTCTCCAACTGTTTTGTAATTTCCGATATGATGTATCGTTCTATAAAAACCATTACTTCAACTCCTTTATCAACTTGTTAAATGTTTCTTCTGCTACTTTTCGTGCACTATACATGAATGGTGTAGCTGCGTTTCCGTATGTATGTACCAAGCCTTCCTTCTTTTCAGATACTTCTGTATCGGAAGGTGGGTTTTGTCCGACAACCCCTTTATAAAACCATCCGTTAGGTTTCAATCCTTGTTTCTTACCATACTGTCCATGCATGACAACATTGCCACTTGTAATTAGTCCATAGGCTTCACTTGGAGCACTTGGATATATACCTGTACCAAACTCAATGAATAGCGTTGTAGAACCCATAGCACGTAGTGTGAAGGTGATTTTGCCATCTTCTACGTGTACTGGTGTAGCGTTTATCACTACATCCTTAAAGCCTGCATAACTAGCACTCTGATAAAGCCTATTCGCTTCAAAGACTGCTTCTTGCCTTACCTTCTCCATAATTCTCATCATGCGTTTCTTCATGTTTTGTTTATGGTTGTCGGTAACTGCTATCGCTTTCTCTACATCTGCTAGATTAAATAAATCAATCTTCATCGCTTGTACGTTTTCCAATCGCTATAGCCAAGAAATTCTTAGACTTTGCTATACGCTTTACAACATAGTTGTAATTGTCATGCTCTGCATTAGGTTCAATACCAATCCATAGAACAGAGTTCTCATCAATGTCTGTATCGACTGGTAATGGAGAAATAACGTTACTGTATTCAAGTAGGTTTCCAAACATGTAGAATTGAGAACTACCGATATTAGGACTGATATTTCCCCTATGCTTAACGGGAAAAGCATACTTAGGAATATATCGCCCTGTAGGTTGCTCCCATTCATCAACTTGTTTCTCCAGTCCTAAATACTTAGCACTGTAGAATGTGTACATGTTTTTCTTTAGTCCACGCATGTTATCACCAGGCTTCCGACATCGGAATAATCTCCGACATTAAACTTTCTGGTAAGTCTCCATTTTCCCACTTGATACTTACACCATTCTCTGTATGTGATATCTCGCCTTCAGCACCTTGTTTGTTGTACATATATACCGCAAGTCTCACGCATAAACTGTCGTAAATGCTTGGTAATTCTTTATCACTTATGTCCTTTGCGTATGGATATCTGCGTAACAATATTGCGTTTTTAGATAATTGAAAGAAGGTGTTTACGACATCTTCGGAAATCGTTATGTCCGATGAACTTTCAATGTTGGTTTTAATCATTGCTTTAAGTGTTTCCTCTGTCATCATTAGCACCTTCTTTCTTTATCCCTTAATTAGGCAATAGTTAGTTTTGCAGCCTTTGTAGCGTCTGTTAAAGCAGCTACATAGTAAGCACGGCCATAGAGTGTGTTCTTACGTGTATTTGCTTCATCGCCAGCACGATTACCTTCATCTACTAATTCAGCCTTATCCATAGCCTTGTAGAATACTGTTACTGCTTCATTTGTTGCGAGATATGCTTCTCCATCTGGACAGGCATTAGATACGAATACATTTGCACCTGCAACTGTTCCTACGTAGCCAACACGGGAGAATGATTCAACATACTTCAAGTTCTCGCCTAAAGCCTTACGTAACTTAGCGTAGTTCTTAGGGTTTACAAGAAGGAACATTCCATTTCCTGTTGATGGATCTTCTGTAAAGTCTGTTTTCATCTGTGCCTGTGTTTCAACGATTGCACCGAAGAAATCTGTTCCTGTTACTGCAGTTGTAATTGTTGCTTTACCAAATTCTCCAACGATGTCAGCATTTAACTTGTTGAATAAGTCTGTACCAACCTTCTTGGAAATTGTGAATGGGATATATG
>CALBKL010000021.1 GCA_937895985.1 uncultured Solobacterium sp. | reverse complement strand
CTGCTTACCCTTTAAGGAGTGAGATAGCGACTTAAGTGCACGTCCACCAGCACCTGTAATTGCCTTAGAACGACGACCGTTATCAATTAACGCATCAACAGCTTCCTGTAACATACGCTTTTCGTTTTGAACGATAATTGCAGGAGTTCCAAGTTCAAGTAACTTCTTTAAACGGTTATTACGAGTAATAACACGACGATATAAATCGTTTAAGTCAGAAGTAGCGAAACGACCACCATCCAACTGCAACATTGGACGAAGATCTGGTGGAATAACTGGTAATACAGTTAATACCATCCATTCTGGCTTGTTTTCAGAATTACGGAAAGCTTCTACTGTTTCTAAGCGCTTGATTAGTTTCTTGCGCTTATCACCAGTAGACTTTTCAAGCTCTGCCATAATCGCTGTATATTCAGCTTCAACATCACATTGTTCAAGTAATGTCTTAATCGCTTCTGCACCTGTTTGTGCAACGAAGCTACCAGCACCATAAATAGCGTTGTTTTCACGGTATTCTCTTTCGGAAAGAATCTGCTTGTATTCAAGCTTTGTATCACCTGGGTCAGTTACGATCCAAGATACAAAGTATACAACTTCTTCCAATGACTTAGGCGCTACGTTTAATAGGAGTGCCATACGGGAAGGAATTCCACGTAAATACCAAATATGTGCTACTGGAGCTGCTAATTCAATATGACCCATACGTTCACGACGTACACTAGCCTTTGTGATTTCAACACCACAACGGTCGCAAACTACGCCTTGGTAACGAATCTTCTTGAACTTTCCGCAAGCGCACTCCCAGTCCTTAGTAGGACCGAAAATGCGTTCGCAGAATAAACCATCACGCTCAGGCTTCTGAGAACGATAGTTGATTGTTTCTGGCTTCTTTACTTCGCCATATGACCAAGCAAGGATTTTCTCTGGTGATGCCAGACCGACTTTAATCGCTGTAAAGTTATTAATATTCATCTAAGCATCCTCCTTATTGATCTTCTTCCCCGAAGTCATCGAACCCAACGGTCGCTGCCTCAGGAATTTCTTCATCTAATTCATCTTTAATTGTTAGATTTTCGTTTGATTCTGCATCGTTTACTAGTGTAGATGGGTCGAAATCAAGTGTTGTTTCTTCCTTGAGTTCTTCCTGTTCCATCTGCTTGAGATCCATCTCATTACCAGCGTCATCCATCATACGTACGTCAATCGCAAGAGCTTGTAATTCGTGTACTAATACACGGAATGATTCAGGAATACCAGCTTCTGGCATATCCTTACCCTTCACAATTGCTTCATATGTCTTTGTACGTCCAGCAATATCATCTGACTTCACAGTCAAGATTTCTTGTAGTACATGAGATGCACCATATGCTTCTAGAGCCCAAACTTCCATCTCACCAAATCTCTGGCCACCATTCTGTGCCTTACCACCTAATGGCTGTTGTGTAACAAGTGAGTATGGACCAGTTGCACGAGCATGTAACTTATCGTCGACCATGTGTGCAAGCTTAATCATATACATGACACCAACTGAGATACGGTCGTCATATGCCTCACCTGTACGTCCATCATATAGAACATACTTACCATCTGGTGAAGAGTTAGATTCCTTCATGATGTCACGTAGGTCAGTGTTAGAAACACCGTCGAATACTGGAGTCGCAAATTTAACACCTAACTTCTTCGCAGCGAAACCAAGATGAACCTCTAATACCTGTCCGATGTTCATACGTGATGGTACACCGAATGGGTTTAACATAATGTCGATAGGAGTTCCATCTGACATGTATGGCATATCTTCAACTGGGTTGATACGAGAGATGACACCCTTGTTACCGTGACGTCCAGCCATCTTATCACCCTCAGAAATCTTACGTTTCTGAACGATATAAACCTTAACAACTTCATTTACTCCTGGTGGAAGTTCGTGGTCTTCCTTACGCTTGAATACGCGGATGCTGTGAACAATACCGGCACCACCATGTGGTACCTTCAAGGAGTTATCACGTACTTCACGTGACTTCTCACCGAAGATAGCCATCAATAACTTCTCTTCTGGAGTTTGGTCTGTTTGACCCTTAGGAGTAACCTTACCAACAAGGATATCTCCTTCCTTCACTTCTGCACCGACCATGACGATACCACGACCATCAAGGTTGCGGCATGCACTTTCAGCGACATTAGGAATATCACGAGTAATCTCTTCTGGACCTAACTTCGTTTCACGGCATTCAATGTCATATTCTTCAATATGTACAGATGTGTAGTAATCCTGCGATTGCATCTTTTCAGACATGATAATCGCATCTTCATAGTTATAACCATGCCATGTCATAAACGCGATTGTAACGTTTTGACCTAAAGCAAGTTCACCATTTTCCATCGCTGGACCATCCGCAAGGATTGTGCCACGTTCAACACGTTCACCATTCCAAACGATAGGTCGTTGATTTAAGCAAGTAGAAGCGTTAGAACGACGATACTTTGTCAATTCATATGTCTTCTCATTACCATTATCTTCAGCCACAACAACCTTTGTTGCGTCAACATATGTAACAACACCTGGACCTGTCGCAACACAAGCAGAACCTGAGTCACGTGCAATCACATGTTCCATACCTGTACCAACAAATGGACTATGTGGGTTCATAAGAGGTACAGCCTGACGCTGCATGTTGGCACCCATGAGGGCACGAGTACAGTCATCATTTTCCAAGAATGGAACGCACGCAGTCGCTACAGAAACGATCTGACGAGGAGATACGTCGGCGTAGTCAACTTGGCTACGGTCAACCATCACAGTTTCACCCTTGATACGAGCGATAATCTTATCACCTACAAGGTGTCCATCCTTAATCTCATTTGCCTGTGCAATTACGTGATCATTTTCTTCATCCGCTGGCATGTACTTGATTTCATCAGTAACCTTGCCATTCACAACCTTACGGTATGGAGTTTCGATAAAGCCATATTCATTTACCTTCGCATAAGTTGTAAGGTAGGAAATCAAACCGATGTTTGGTCCTTCAGGTGTCTCGATTGGACAGATACGTCCATAGTGAGAGTTGTGAATATCACGCACTTCAAAGCCTGCACGTTCACGTGTAAGACCACCAGGTCCTAACGCAGAAATACGACGCTTGTTCGATAACTCCGCAAGTGGGTTTTCCTGATCCATGAACTGAGATAACTGAGATGAGGAGAAGAACTCCTTAATCGCAGCTGTTAATGGACGAATATTTGTTAGTTGCTTTGGTGTTAAGTTCGCTGTATCTGCGATAGACATTCTTTCCTTAACAACACGTTCCATGCGTGATAAACCAATACGGAATTGATTCTGAATCAATTCACCAACTGTACGGATACGACGGTTGCCAAGCATATCAATATCATCTTGAGAACCTACACCATCGAACATTGTAAGTTCGTAGTTATATAAAGCATACATATCACTCATTGTGATAGTGTGTCTGTCATTTAATGGGTCAATACCAATCAAGTTCACTGGATGACCTTCCTGCATTACAGTTACTTCCTGTACGCAAGCACCTACTAACCAAACAGTTACTTCTCCAGAATGGTTTGTGGCTTCAGCTACGATTGTTTCTTGATCAGCTGTAGAAAGCTTAGTCACTTCAACATCTGGTAAGTATGTTGAACACATTACTTCACCATCAGCGTTTGTTAAATCTTCACCGTTTAATGTGACACGGCCAATTTCAAACATACGGGAACCGTAATCAAGAACTGCATTCACATTATCGTTTGTTACCTTAATAGGAGAAGCGATAATACCAGAGTAAACAGTTACCTGCTTAAATTCCTTAGCGATAGCCTTTACATCTTCTTCTGTAAGAACTGTACCCATTTCTAATGTTGTACGTTCTGTCTTACCATCTAAATCAACTGCTAAGATACGTCCTACTAAACTATTCTTCCAAGATGTATCCATTACTGCTGTCGATGGGTGTGAGAATGTATGTGTAAATGGTAATGCACGGCAATTGATACCCTTATCAATTTCAGCACGTAACTCATTTCTTAATTCCTTATCAATCACAACACCCTTCTTTACAAGAGTCTTGCCTTCAGCACTTACCAAGTCCTTTTCAAGAGATAAACCTTCCATACGGTCTAAGACGCTTAACTTCTTATGAACCTTATAACGACCTGCCTTTGTTAAGTCATATCTTCTGTAGTCGAAGAACTTAGCATCCATTAAAGTAACCGCACCATCAATTGTTGCGATTTCATCAGCACGCTGGTTTTCATAGACAGCTAAGAGTGCTTCATTCTTAGTCTTTGTCTTATCTGCCGCAAGTGTATTACGAACTTCTTCGTAGTTACCGAAGATAGCTGTATACAATAACATGTAGTCATTCTGGAATTCACGTTCTTCTTCTGGCACGATTACATCTGAATGCACAGGCAAGTTTAATGCCTTTAAGAACTTCTTCATGTTTGTTGTATCAAATGCATTTTCACCACGTTCAAGGTTCAAGGATAAACCAATTGCCTTGAATAGGATTGAACTTAATACTTTTCTTCTGCGGTCAATTGATACGTTCAAAATACGGCCAAGTGCAGCTTTCTTGTCATCACTCATGAATTCTAGCCATGTTCCACGGCTTGGAATCAATTCACATTTATATGTATCACGACCTGTGCGCTCTTCTGATTCAATATCAAAGTACGCACCTGGAGAACGAACAATCTGAGATACAATAATACGCTCAGCACCATTAATAATGAATGTGCCTGTTGGCGTCATTAAAGGGAAGTCTCCCAAGAAGACCTCTTCATTCTTTGTGATTACTTCACCAGTTTCTGGATCCATAACTTCTAACTCCATCTTACCTTTAAGAGGAGCGCTGTAATTTACTTCTCTGTATTTGCATTCACTAATTGAATACTTTGGTTCCCCAAATTCATAATCTAGGAACTTCAAACGAATGTTACCCGCATAGTTTGAAATTGGATACACATCGTTAAATACTTCTTTAATACCGTCTCTTAGAAACCAGTCAAAAGCCGCAGTCTGAATTTCTACCAAATCCGGTAGGTCTAGACCACTGCTAACCTTAGAATAATCTCTACGAGTTGCCTTGTTGCCATAATGCACAACGTGGTATGTCTGCTTATTTTCCATTTGTTCGCCATCCTTTCGCCTGCACCGCCAGAAATGTCGAAAAAGGGTAGAATAACCCCATCCCTATTCGACTCTTTTGCAATTTACTATAATAAAACAACTTTTTTATTCCGTCAACTTCCTACTTTGCAAAATATAGTATCCTCGATCCTTAGAGATTACCTCGCAGTTTCCAAATATTTCCGCAAACTTTTTCTTAGCACTTTCCGCACCTTGTTGTTTACGGATAACCGCATAGATAGAGCCACCCACTTCTAGGTGATTATACGCATCTTCAAACATTTTATAGATAACTTTCTTGCCCGTTCGGATCGGAGGGTTGGTGATAATACAATGATATTGCCCATTTATTTCAGCATATCCATCCGAAACAAGCACAGTACACTCTACTTGATTCAAGCTGCAGTTCAATTGTGCTAGTTCCACAGCACGCGGATTAATGTCTGCCATTGTGACTTCACAGCTAGGAAATAATGATTTTGTAATGATGCCTAGCGTTCCGTATCCGCAACCCATATCTAGGATCTTGCCATGAAGTTCTTCTTTACTAATAGCTTTCAGCAAGACATAGCTTCCATAGTCCACACCTGTTTTCGAGAAAACGCCATTGTCAGTCGTAAAGATATATAAACGGTCTAAAAACCGGAAAGTATGTTCCTTCCGGTTCTCATCCAGATTTCGGTTATCGGTAAAATAATGTGCCATTAACCGTTCCTTTCTAATACCCGAAAAGCCGAACAATTCAATATTCGGCTTTTCATGTGTTTTTTGTTATTTTCTAGATTACTTGAATTCAACAGTTGCACCAGCATCTGTGAGCTTCTTCTTGAGTTCTTCAGCTTCTTCAGCAGCAACGTTTTCCTTGATTGTTGCAGGAGCTCCATCAACGAGCTTCTTAGCATCAACAAGTCCAAGACCTGTGATTTCACGAACAACCTTAATTACGCCTACCTTAGAGTCACCAGCGGCAGCTAATACAACATTAACTGTTGTAGGAGCAGCTGCAGCAGCTTCTGTTGGAGCAGCAGCTGCTACTGGAGCAGCAGCAGAAACGCCGTACTTCTCTTCAATAGCCTTTACGAGTTCATTTAGTTCAAGAATTGTAGCTTCATCAAGATATGCTAGGATATCTTCCTGTGTTAACTTTGCCATGGATTAATTTCTCCTCTTCTATTTCTTTCTTAGGCAGCTGCCTCAGCAGCTTCTTTTACTTCTTCAGCAACCGGAGCAGCTCCGTTAGCTGGTTTTGCTTCAGCAACAGCATTCACAACACGTGCGAATGAAGATACTGGAGCGTTCAATACAGATAGCAACATGCTGAGCATGCCTTCTCTGTTTGGTAATGCAGAGAGTTCATTTACTGTGTTGAGGTCAACAACCTTACCTTCAACAATACCACCCTTAAGAACTAATGCCTTGTGCTTCTTAGCAAACTTAGCCATTACACGAGCAGCACCAGTTTCATCACCACCGAATGCCAATGCGTTAGGACCTGTTAAGCAATCCTTAAGATCACCATATCCTGCATCTTCAGCAGCCTTACTAGCTAATGTGTTCTTATAAACCTTAAGTTCAACACCTTCAGCACGTAATGCTCTACGGAGTTCAGTAACCTCAGCAACTGAGAGGCCACGGTACTCGGCAACGATAGTGGATGAAGAGTTAGTGAATTTTTCCTTAATTTCGGAAACAACACCCTGCTTAGACTCTAATACAGTCTGATTCATACTTCACCTTCCTATTCTCTGTTATCGAATACACATTTAGAAAGAAAGCCCTCGCAGACAGCGAGAGCAAAAGTACATTAATATGAACTTTCATCTACCTCGGTAACCTTATTAAGCATACGCCGTTACTGTCTGTGGTATTTGATAACGATGATATGATACCATGCATTTTTATAATGTCAAGTTCCATTTGCATTATTGTATTCTCAGCCGATTCCCCTATCAACACCGCAAAAATTTCAAGGTCTACATAAAGGAAAATATACATCTTAAACTCCATGACGTTATATACTAAGGAGGATAGTTTCAAATGAATACAAGATTTCATTACAAATATAGATTTTAGAAGGGAGCCTGCCTATGAATCCGAGAGAATATTTAGAGATATTGCATATTGCAGAAAGATTGAAAGATACCACACGTCACTGTACGACGAGTAAAAGACGCATCGAGAGTGTTGCCGAACATAGTTGGAGAATTTCCCTCATGGCCTTTCTTTTAAAGGATGAGTTCCCCAATGCAGATATTGATAAAGTAATCAGTATGTGCTTAATTCATGATTTAGGCGAATGTTTTACCGGCGATATCCCAACATTTCTCAAAACTGATCACGACCGTGATATTGAAGATTCATTATTATCGCAATGGGTTAACACTCTCCCTGAAAACATCTCAACACGAATGACAGAACTATATAACGAGATGAACCAACAAGAAACACTAGAATCCAAAATATATAAAGCCTTAGATAAACTAGAAGCAGTCATCCAGCATAACGAATCACCGATTGATACATGGTCCGAGAATGAATATGAACTCAATCAAACCTATGCCTTTAATGTTGTACAATTCTCTTCATGGCTAACTTCGCTTAGAAAAGAGATACTTGCAGATACACTGCATAAAATTGAATCTGAAACCAAAGAATAGTTATCTTCTATCACATATTCTAGTTATCCACACAACACTTTAGAACCAAGTGGCTCTAAGGTGTTTTTATATCCATTTCAAAAGAAGCGTCTATCCAATTATATGAACTATTTGCCAGCTGCCTAAAAATACGAAAGGATGTGACCTATATCACACCCTTTATCTCATAATTGCGATTATGCTTTCTTGATTATTTATTACCTTCAGCTAGTTCTTCTGCTGTTAATGGTTTCTTTGTAACTGCTAAGATTGCCACGATGATGAGTGCACCGATTAACATATCCACGACATACCAAACCTGTCCTTCAATGACACCGGTAATCGCAACGATACCACCAAACGCTACAACAGAAGATACACCATGTACCATACCTAATGCACCAGCGATTGCTGTACCGATTGCACATGCAATCCAAGTATGCTTAAAGTCTTTACCTGCAAATGGCCAAGCACCTTCTGTGATGCCACCTGAGGATAGCAAGAATGCAGAGATACCTACAGAGCGATCTGCCTTTGTATAATGCTTTCTTAAGATGAATGACGCAAGACCCATACCGAGTGGAGGAATTGCACAGCACATACGGAATACACCGTTAGGTCCATAGATTCCCTCAGCCATTAACGCAAGCGTAAATGCTGTGGCAGCCTTTGAACATGGTCCACCAAAGTCAGCAGCTGCGAGTAAACCAATACCAAGTCCTAATAGAATTGCATTTGTTCCATTCAATCCATTCATGACATCAACGATAACCTGTACAAACGCATTGATAGGTCCTGTTAATACATAGATGTAGAAGATACCAACAACAAATGTTGTTAATAGAGGAATAAAGAATGTAGGCATCATTGGTTTCAAGGAATCGATAACCTTCCAAGTCTTCATCCACTTAACAAAGTAACCTACGATGAAACCTAATAGTAAAGCTCCAATAAATCCTGTAGATAATTGTTCTTCTCCGATAGGATTATTTGCAACATAACCCATAATTAAACCTGGAGCTAATGCAGGTTTACCAGCGATTGCGTACGCGATGTATCCGCAGATAACCGGAACCATCATGGAGAAGCCGGCAATACCTAAGCTATACACATTCTGCCAGAACTGATTACTTGGAATAATTGCACCATTCTCGATATGACCTGTAAATAAAGTAAATGAGAATAACATACCACCAGCGATAATGACTGGTAAGAAATATGAGATACCTGTATTAAATGCTTTAAAAATACTACGTCCAGTTTCTTTCAACTTATTATTCATCTCACTCATTTGCCAAAGCCTCCGCTCTATCAATTAATTTCTTGATATCTTTGATTGCTTGTGTTGGATCAACTTCGATAACCTTACCCTCATCACGTTTTTCATCAAAGCGTTCATCGCCTTCAATACCAATTGCGATAGCTAGGATAACGACATCAGCCGCATCGACTTCATCTTGTTCCAACTCATTATTGATACCCATACCACCTTGTGTTTCAACCTTGCAGTCAATGCCTCTCTTCTTGCATTCCTGCTCGATTGCTTCTTGTGTCATGTACGTATGTGCAATACCTGCTGTACATGCACTTACTGCTACTAATTTCATGCTTCCATCTCCTTTTCAATCGATTTCAAAAGTTCGTAAGACTCTTCAGGACTCTTGGTATTTAAGAATTTTTCGCGGAAATCTTCATGCATTAAATTCTTACTGAGTTCTGCTAGAATCTTCAAATGTTGCGTAGATCCTTTATCAGCAGGTACACCAATCATCATCATGTGATCCACTCTGTCTTCTCCATCTTCATTTTTCCATGGACATCCATTCAAGAATTTCACATAGATAACAAATGCTTGATTGACTGCAGCTGAGATTGCATGTGGAATTGCAATACCATAACCAATATAGGTTGCGATTACGTTTTCACGGTCAATAACAGCCTTAGCATACTCATCGTTATTATTCACAAATTCATTTGGTAAATGTGCAATATCTTCAATTGCCTCATACTTGTCACGATAAACTTTGTCCGTGAAAATCGTTAATTCTTTTGCAAACATTTTTGTCTCCTTTCGCCTGTATCTACATTGTCCATCTATTCAACAATCAAGAACAGTTCACTTTTTTCAATTTGGAAATGGAAATTGATTATACGGATTCTTCTTCAATCTTCAGAATAATTTCATGTAACTTATCAAAACCCTGTGTACGGATCAATTCCTTTGTATATTCATCAGAACTTACAATCTGACTGAGCACCTTATAAAATGCAGGCATGGTATCATCACCCTTCTCCTTCATGGATAACAGAAAGATAATCTGCACTGTATCCTTATCCCATTGAATTGGTTTTTGTAAGATACCAATCTCCACAAAACTCTCTTTACCCATTGGGTGGATTGGATGTGGTATCGCAACCATGTTTCCAAATGCAGTTGCACCAACGCTTTCTCTTTCAAGTACAGCTTTCTCTAAGTCATTTGAGATATCTACTTTCTTCTTTGCTTGCATACACAAGAAATGGATCACTTCTTCTTTATCGTTATATGGTAAATCCCCAAAGAACATATCCTCACGGAAGTAGTTGAAGATTTGTAAGTCGCGTGTCTTTTGAATCATCGCATGGACATTTTCAATTGCGCTCTTGCCTAAGAAGGCATTAACTTCAATGACCGGTTTATTTAGTTTTTCTTCAATTGGCACAGTTGTCAGAATGTAATCAATACCTTCAAGATTCTGACTATGCAATGTATTTAAACTAGCTGTACCAACTACCTCTAGATTCTTGCCAAACTTCTCTTCAATCTGATAGCGCAAAAGTTCTGAACTTGCACGTCCACTTCCGCAGACAATTAGCACTTTTTCTTTCGTCTGTTTCTCACGTTTCTTCTCTAGTGCAACGTTAAAGTGTAGTGCAATATATGCAATCTCATCTTTACAGATACATCTGTTATACATTTTCTTTAACACACCGCAGGCAACAGTAGCCATTGAGTACGCAAGCACAAAGTGCTCACGAATCTGATTCGCTAGTGGATTATAACTTGCAATGTGATTCTGTAATCTGACTTTAAACGGTATGACGTGTAGGGATAACAATGTCGCAAGTTCAAAATCATAACGCAAATCAATACGGAAGGTTTCATTGACCGCTTCCAACATTGCCAAAACAATCTCAAAAGTATCTTCATCCACAACCGAACTACTCTGTTGCCCATTATTCAAACGGATAATCTTCTTACTGCTCAAATGCATTAGCACGTAATATACTTCACTATCCGGAAACTTTACATCAAATTCTTTTTCGATTTCTTGAATAATAGCCTTGGTCATCGCAAGGTCACTATCATTTTCCATCTGCTGTTCTGTCTCTTTACCAAGGGGAATCACTTTACCATCTAGGATGCGCTGAATTGCGATATAGATGTGGAAGGTTAAATTATTGAGTGATAGATCAGATATCATAAAATTGTATTCTACAACTTTGTCTGAAATAATTTTATGGATGCTATCTAACTTATTATTTTCTGGAAGTTGTTGCGTATAAAATGGTTCTTCCATTTGGATTCGAGTTAAACATAGACGATACTGCTGTTCACTGCCAATTGCACGCATACCTTGATATGCACGATAATCAATCTCAATACCAAAATCCGCAAGAATATTGCGGACAGTCTTCATATCATTCTTTAGTGTTGCACGACTGATAAACATCGCATCCGCAAGATCATCCATGCGCACACTTTCATCAGAAGTGAGTAAGGTTTCTATAATCTGGCGAATACGGTCTTGAGTTGTCAATACTCTTTCACGATTACTTTCGATAGACTGCAAGTAATCCTCTAACTTTTCTTTATCTTGGATTTCAATTGAAATACCCTTGCGTTCTATCTTAATGCTTGCCCCATTACAAACAAGCACATCATTGAGTGCTTCAATATCATTACGAATTGTTCTAGCAGTCACACCAAAAAGATCTGCAATTTCTCGAATCGATGTACTGCGATCATTTTCCTTCACTAATAAGAAAAGTAATCTATCCTGTCTATCCATGCTATAAACCCTCTATTTTAATTATACGCATTATCCAAAAAACCTTCAGACAATATGTTTCCCATAAAAAGGTGAAATTCATTATCTCTTGCATGATATACTAAACATATGAAAATTACAGAAGGCTACATGCCATTTTTAAACTATCAAACCTACTACC
>CALBKL010000020.1 GCA_937895985.1 uncultured Solobacterium sp. | reverse complement strand
TTACTAGTACATTTGGATCTACATCTTCACGCTGTCTTTTGAATGTAATCTTTACTTCAATTTCGCGACGAGCCATTTTTTTACCCGTACGAATATAGAATGGTACACCTTGCCAACGCTCATTATCAATAAACAGTTTTAATGCCGCAAATGTTTCGGTAGTGGATGCAGGATCCACGTGTAGTTCTTCCCTATACCCTTCATACTGCCCCAATAATAATGTATCCTTAATATTCAGTTCATTAACTGGACGTAGTTGTTTTAGAACTGTGAGTTGTTGTTCATTCATATTACCAGTTGGATCATCTACTGCTACGATACTCATAATTTGTAATAAGTGGTTTTGAACCATATCTTTGAGTGCACCTGCATGATCATAGTAGTTACCTCTTGTTTCAACACCCACTTCTTCTAATGCTGAAATCTGAACATGATCGATATTATCTTTATTCCAAACATTCTTAAATAATAAATTTGCATCTCGAATCGTTAGAATATTGCGCACCATCTCTTTTCCAAGATAATGGTCTATACGGTAAATATGGTCACTTCCAAATAAATCCTCTAATTTTTTGCTGAGGAATTTCGCAAGTTCTAAACTTGCACCGAAAGGTTTTTCTAATACAATCTTTGGTTCATGCATGTTTTTCATTGTAGAAACACCATCTGTAATTCCTTCAAAGAAATCTGGTGCTACCGCATAATACACTACATGATTTTCAGATGGATATGCTGCGTAGTATTGGTCTAATAACTGATATTGCGCTTTGTCTGTAAAATCCATGCGGAAGTAATGTATATGTTTAAAGAATGCTTGTAGCTGCTCATCTTTTACTTTTACTTGGGCAAATTCACTTATCCAAGGTTCTATAATCCCTTGATAATCCACATCTGTATAATCACGCCTTCCTATCGGAGTAATTAAGAACTCTTCAGGAAGCTGATTTTTTATAAATAGATTATACAATGCAGGTAGAAGCTTACGATATGTTAAGTCTCCCGTCCCACCAAATATTGTAAGTGTTAATTTATTCATGGCTACCCCACTCATGGTGTTCAAAGCCTTCACGGTCAACTCTTTGATATGTATGTGCGCCAAAGAAATCGCGTTGACCCTGAATAATATTTGCACCTAAACATACACTAGATAATTGATTGATATATGTAAGTGCTGCTGTAAATACCGGTAGTGGTAAATCGATGGATTGTACAATGATTTCCTTTAATGCAGGAGTATTTTCGAATACTTCATTCTTGAATACTGGATATAGAAGTAAATCATCTGCACCATCATCATATGCATGCATGATATCCTGTAATAACTTTGCTTGGATAATACATCCTGCTCTAAAGATAGCTGCAATCTGCTTGAGATTTAAATCCCAACTATATTTATTAGACGCATCACGATATAAATTGAATCCCTGTGCAAAGGCGATAGTCTTTGCTAATTTATATGCTTGATGTACCTTTTCAATATCAACATTCTTCTTATGAATTGCAATTTCCTTGCGATATGCATCGCGTAATGCAAGTTGGTTAGACATAATACGTGCTTGATACGCTGCTGTTAATAAAGACGCATTAAACTCTTGTCGAAGTGCTTCAATACTTGTCCAACGACCTGTGCCCTTATTTCCCGCTACATCTAAAATAACATCTACGAGATCATGTTCTGTAACAGAATCTTTCTCTCGCAATACAGTTACTGTAATATCAACGAGATAGCTTTGTACATCTCCTTGATTCCACTGCTCTAATACATCTGCAATCTCACTATTGGTATAGCCTGCTGTATATTTTAGAATTAAATATGTTTCCGCAAGTAATTGCATATCCGCATATTCAATTCCATTGTGTACCATCTTCACATAGTGACCACTACCTTCTGGTCCAATATATGTACAACATGGTTCACCGCCTTTCTTCGCAGCGATATCTTCTAATATCTTTCCTATCGAAGCGTAAGCATCTTTATCTCCAGATGGCATGATACTTGGACCTTTTAAGGCACCTTCTTCTCCACCAGATACACCAACGCCAAAATATTTTAATCCATGGCTAGCCATCTGCTTGTGACGACGATTTGTATCTTCAAAGTAAGAGTTACCACCATCCATGATGATGTCTCCTTCATCTAATAGATCAACAAGTTGTACTAAAACATCATCAACCGGTTGACCAGCTGGTACCATTAAAAATACACGACGTGGTTTCTCAAGAGAATTCACAAAATCCTCTAGTTTTTCAAAACCACTAAATCCCGGGATGTTCTCATCAATTAATACTTTTGTACGTTCGAACGAACGATTATATCCACTAACTTTGTAGCCATGGTTTAGCATATTTAAGGCAATATTCTTTCCCATGACACCTAATCCAATTACACCTATATTACTCATTTTCATTTCTCCTCATAATAATAGAAACACCTTCTGGAATTGTTACTGTAGATACTGCATCCTGTATGAATGCATGTTCAATTGGTAATACGCTTATCGAGTCTGAAAAACGATTTGCAACAATGATATCATCATCCACAATCACAAAGTCACGTGGATGCTTTCCAGTACATGATGTTACTTGAATACGTTCAACATCTTTCCCAGATACGTGTAGCACTGTAATGACATCCTGTGTACGTGTAGATACATATAAATAATCACCCTTCTTACGTATTGCGGCTGTATCTTTAACATGTGATAAACCATTCTCTAAAAGTTCTACTGTATTTACAATCTTCTTTGTATGCATGTCTACAACATATAGAAGATTACTTAATTCACCTACCACATATAGGTATTTCTCATCATCTGAGAATACCGCATGTCTAGGTCCAGATCCTTCTTCAAATTGAATCTCATCTATAACCTTAAAATCTTTATCAAGAATCTTTATCTGATCCATAAAGAGGCATGGCACAAGATATTGATCCTTGTATGGAATAACCTGATGACATCCAGCCTTTTCCTTGATATGTGTTCTTTTAATCAGTTCTAACTTGTTATTATCAAAGCGTAAAAATGTTACATCTCCACTGTGAAAGTGAGCCGTAAAGATTAAGTTGTCTTTTACACCAACATAGCAGGATGTAAATGCTTCAAAAACGATATGATCAATTTCGTTACCACTCAAATCAAAGACAGCTACACCAGAGCCTTCCTCGAAATCACATACGGCTACGATATAATCATTCATCCATGCTAAATATTTTGGATTACACACTTTTGTAAATAAACGGACGTCTTTTATCTTATGTTCTTCATATGTGAACGCATAAATCCCTTCACTTTTTTCGGATGTATACGTTCCTACGTATCCTGTATATGACATCATTAGCTCCTTTTGTATTTCTATTGTTTTCATTGTATTCTCTTTTATTTAAAAACACTGCTATTTTGCCCTAAAACGTAGAAAAGCCAGATTCCTCTGACTTTTAAATTTCCTTAGACTTTTC
Organism: uncultured Solobacterium sp.; assembly: GCA_937895985.1. The sequence continues at coordinate 468 of CALBKL010000020.1, read as the reverse complement.
TAGTGCAGACGCAATCACCTTATCCATATCATAGTACTTATACTCACCCAAACGACCACCAAAAAGAATATTTGTTTCGTGTGAGGCAAGTTCCTTATACTGTTCATATAAAGCAGTATTCTTTTCGTCATTGACTGGATAGTAAGGATCATCACCCTGTTTCCATTCAGAACTATATTCACGACTAATGACAGTCTTTGGCAAATCATTGCCTTCTTCATCTTTTCCAAATGTAAACCACTTGTGCTCAATAATACGTGTCCAAGGTGTTTCACGGTCTGTATAGTTTACAGCCGCATTTCCCTGGAAATTCGGAATATCTAAGAGTTCATTTTCAAAACGAACAGAACGATATTCTAATGTACCTAAGCGATAATCAAAATAAGCATCGATTGGGCCAGTATAAACTACTTTTTCCGCAAGCATGTCGTACTCTTCTTTCGCTTTAAGATAGTCAACATTGAGTCG
>CALBKL010000019.1 GCA_937895985.1 uncultured Solobacterium sp. | reverse complement strand
ATAACAATAATATCAAAATCACTCATTGTTTATTTCTTCCACCATTTCCTTTAATTCGTCAGGTATATTTGGGGAAAGTATTTCAAATCTGATTTTGCCTTCCAAACCCTGATGCTTAGCCAACAAACGATACATCGTTAGCCGTCCTATATATTCGCGAATCTTTTGAGGCTGTTCTTTGACTTGTGATACGAAAGGAATCGCAATTTGTATTTCATTACCATTCATGCGAATACACTCTCTATTACTACCACGAATCAGTTCCCAACCAGATTCTTTTGCTTTTTGTTTTGCGTACCGTTCAAGTGTACGTTGTTGTTTTTCGTTTCCACTATCTTGCCCAATCTCTTGAGAGATGACTGCTAGGTAATGTTTTGTGGCATCTTCTTTAAAGATTTCTTCTGGGGTGATATTTGGATTTGCACTCCAGAGGTCGATACCATGTTTTTGTGCTTGTTGTAGAATCTTGGCTGTTATCTTTGGACTATCTTTATCTAAATAACAATAACTTTCAAGATTGTTTTGTATCGAGATACCAACATCATCTGGATAGACTGGAGATAAGAAGAATACAACGTTTGTTAAATATAAACAGTTCATCTGTGGAGGTATATTTCCACGAGATGCTTTTTCTATCGCTGCATAGAGCCCATCTTGTGTGTCATATCCAGTAGAATCCCCATAGCGATTCCACATCTGTTTCAAAGAAAGGTTAATCTCAGAATCATAATGTGCATAGCCAATCAAAGCTTTCTTACGCCCATGATTTGGTCTTGCGAAAAAGAATAATAAATCTCCTTTGTGGAAATCTGTAAACTTCTTATTGGATAATCTCCAAAATAATATCGATTGATTTCGACATAGGCGATGATACGCAAGCATCTTTTCATCTGTTACATATGCGATAGACCCCATTATGATTCCTCCTTTCTATATCAATTAGAATAAGCCGTAGGTTTCTCCATTTTCATCAACACCCATATTGACTGCTGCAGGCACCTTTGGAAGCCCTGGCATTGTAAGTACGTTGCCAGTGTAAACAACCACAAATCCCGCACCAGCAGATATCGAAATATCTGTAATATGTGTCACAAAGTTTTCCGGTCGTCCTTTAAGGGCAGGATCATCACTCAGCGATAATGGTGTCTTTGCCATACATACCGGCAACTTATCCCATCCATGTTTGATAAAGTCCTGTATCTTTGTTTTGGTTAGTTCACTAAATTCTACAAGTGGTGAACCATAAACTATTTCACAAATCTTTTTAATCTTCGTTTCAATAGAATCTTTCACATCGTAGATTGGTTGATACTTGCATGCATGGTCTGTAATCTCTACAACCTTATTTGCAAGATCTAGCATACCATCTCCACCTTTTGCCCATCCATCTGCTTCCGCAACCGGATAGTTATTTTCATGACACCACGCAAGTAACGCATCTACTTCTTCTTTACTATCTTTTGCGAACTTGTTGATAGCGACAATAAATGGAAGTTTGAAGCTTTGAATTGTTTCAATGTGTTTCTGCAGGTTCTTCGCGCCTGCAAGCATAGCTTCGATATTTGGTTGATCAAGATTATCTTGTTCAACACCTCCGTGCATCTTAAGAGCACGAATTGTTGCGACTACCACAACCGCTGAAGGCTCTAGTTCTGCTAGGCGGCACTTAATATCTAGAAACTTTTCAGCTCCTAAATCTGCACCAAACCCTGCTTCAGTTACTACATAATCAGCCAATTTAAGAGCCATCTTAGTAGCGATAACTGAGTTACATCCATGCGCAATGTTTGCGAATGGTCCACCATGTATGAATGTTGGAGTGTGTTCCAAAGTTTGTACCAAGTTTGGATTAATCGCTTCCTTCATCACGACTGTAGCAGCACCAGCAGCTTGAATATCATTCACAGTTACTGGTTGATCATCGTATGTATACGCAACAACTGCTTTGCCAATTCTCTTTTCAAAATCCTGTAAATCTTTTGAAAGACATAAGATGGCCATTACTTCAGAAGCTACTGTAATTACAAAATGGTCTTCTCTTTCAACACCATTCGATTTCTTCTTCTGTGCAATTGTAATGTCACGTAGTGTACGATCATTCATATCTAAGCAACGCTTCCAAGTAACTCTTGTTGGGTCGATATTAAGTGGATTTCCTTGGAAGATTGAATTATCTAAGATAGCCGCAATTAAGTTATTGGCTGTTGTGATTGCATGCATGTCACCTGTAAAGTGCAGGTTGATAGATTCCATTGGAACTACCTGTGCATATCCTCCACCAGTTGCGCCACCCTTTAAGCCAAAGACTGGTCCTAATGATGGTTCGCGTAAACATGCCATCACATTCTTGCCAACCTTAGATAATCCATCCGCTAACCCAATCGTCGTTGTGGACTTTCCTTCACCTGCTTTTGTTGGGTTGATTGCAGTTACCAATACCAGTTTTCCATCTGGTTTATCTCTTAGTGTTTCCATGAGTTTAATGTTCACTTTGGCTTTATCTTTGCCATACAGTTCCAAGTACTTTTCTGGGATTCCTGCTTTTTGTGCAATTGTATCAATTGGCTCCAGGATAGCTGCTTGTGCAATCTTTAAATCTGTGTTCATAGAAACACCTCTTTTCTATTTCATCTTGCGACGATCTGCTAATGCATGCGCAAGTGTCATTTCATCTGCGTAATCGAGCATTCCGCCTGATGGTAGACCGTGCGCAATTCGAGTTACTAATATATTTGGATAACGAGATGTAATGAGTTTATCTAAATACATCGCTGTTGTTTCACCATCAATTGTGATATTAGTACCTAAAATCACTTCTTCTGCTTCAGGCAGTCTTGCAAGTAGTGACTCAATATTTAAGTCATTTGGCATAATTCCTTTGCTTGAGGAAATCAAACCATTTAATACGTGATAGCTACCACGGTATTCTGCTGTTTTTTCCATTGCGATAACATCTTTAGGAGACTGTACTACGAAAATCTGTTTTTGGTTACGACTTTCATCACAACAAATTTCACATTCATCTTTCTCAGAAAGATTCCCACATGTCCTACAATGGGTTATTTTCTCATGAACATCATTAATTGCCTGTGCAAATTCTTTTGCCTCTTGAAGATTCATTTCCATAATAGAAAACGCGTATCTTTCTGCTGTCTTTTCACCAACGCCAGGCAAGAATTTTAAACGTTCAATTAGTTCGGTTAAACTCTTTGGGTACATTCCTTACATCCCCGGAAGATTTAATCCACTTGTAGCAGAACCAAGTTTGTTTTCTCTATCTTGGAATGCTTTTTCTACCGCTTCATTTACAGCGATTAAAATTAAGTCTTGTAACATTTCTTTGTTGTCTACAGTCATAAGATCATCTGCAATTTCTACAGATTGAACTTCGTTTCTTCCATTTACAACAACCTTAACACCATTTCCTCCAGCTTTACCTTCGTACTCCGTCGCGTTAAGTTCTTCTTCAATTTTGCCAAGATTATCTTGCATCTGGCGAGCTTGTTCCATTAATTTCTGAATATCCATTTTTTATTCCTCTATTTCTAATATTTCTGGATTGAAAATTGCTTTTACTTTATCTTCTGTTGATACTTCTTGTGGTTGTTCAATTATGTATCGAACGATTGATTTTGGTTGTGGTAGATTACCTGCTTTCTTTAGTTCGATAAACTTTAGTGTTGCATCTTTCATTGTCTCATTTGTGGCAATATACAACATCTTATCAATACCTAAAATTTCTTTTGCAAATTGATATAACTCTTGATTCATCTTTGGTTCATTCATTCGATTTGCAAGCACCTTGGAATCAGTAGCTAACACAACACAATCAAGCCCACTTGCGACAATTCTTGTCTCCTCGAGAAGTGCTGTATACTTCTTACCTTCCATATCAAACAAACTGTGAATCTTGTTGAACTTCTCATCATCTTCATACTTGATTGCCTTTTGGCACTGCACAAGTAATGTTAAAATTTCATCGATCGATAGTTCATTAGAATCTATTGATACCTCTGTCTTTACTGGTTCTACAGACTGTTTTTCCACTTTAGTTTCTTGTGGTTGTTCTATTGGTTTTTCTGGTTCTTTTAGCTTAATAGTAGGAACAACATATCCACTTTCTTTTGGTTGAACAGGAACTTCTACATGCTTTTCAACCACTACCGTTTCTACAGTAGGGTGGATTGCTAGAGCTAAACAAATCACTTCAAAACAACTTGCAGAAGATGTTGCTACTCTAAACTTATCTTTAGAATCAAACATCTTTTCAATTACATGCATGCATGCTTGTTGTGTTAGTGTTTTCGATAATGTTTCTACTTGTTCTTTTGTTATAAGTTTTAGTAAAGTATCTTTCTTTGTAGAGTGGTAGATTACGACGTCTTTTAGAATATCTATCATACCATCTGTAAACTTCTGGAAGTCGATACCTTTATGTTCGTACTTTTTAATTCTTGTTAGGATATCTTCTAGATTTCCCGCATGAATTGAATGTATTAAACTAATCTTCTCTTCAATCGATGCTAACCCATAAATATGGTCTACTTCCTCAGCAGTAATATGGTCGCTTGTATAGGATGCACATTGATCCATAATACTCAAAGCATCGCGCATACCACCATCACATAACACTGCAATATTCTCTGCCGCTTCTTCATCTAAATAGATGTTCTCTTTCTTAGCGATATCTAATAGATGATCCTTGATTTGATCTTTACGTAATTTTGTAAAGTCAAAGCGCTGGCATCTCGAAATAATTGTTGGTAATAACTTTTGTGGGTCTGTTGTAGCTAGCACAAAGATTACATTTTCTGGTGGTTCTTCTAATGTCTTCAGTAATGCACTGGATGCGGCGCTGGACAACTGATGAACCTCGTCCACAATATACACCTTATGGTGGCCTTGCATAGGCGCAAGTTTACTGCGATCAATTAAATCGCGGATATCTTCCACGTGAGTTTCATTCGCAGCGTTAATTTCAATAATATCTGGATGCATTCCGTTATTTGCGGCTTTACAGTTATCGCATTCTTCACATGGGGCCTTCTCTGGATGTTCGCAGTTTACTGCTTTTGCAAGAAGTCTTGCCATTGTAGTCTTTCCTGTACCTCTTGGGCCACAGAAAAGATATGCGTGGCCCACTTTATGCTCACGCACTGCATTTTTAATCGATTGAACTATATACTCTTGTCCTACTACTTCTTCGAAGTTTGCAGAACGATATTTTTGATATAACGCTTGCTTTGACATTATTTTTCTCCCAGTATATTCATTATAACAAAATTCCTACATTCACATGTAGGAATTCACTGTATATTGGCTTTATTTTTCTGTTTTTTTATTTCTCGTTTTTTACGGAAATACTTTGTTAGTATTTCACTGCACTCTTTTCGTAGGATATTCCCTACAATATTAGGATAATGATTTAATCGATTTATCTTCTTTAAATCAATCACCGTCTCCAAACAGCCACCCTTTGGATCTTGTGTACCGTAATATACCGTTCTAATACGAGAAAGATTGATAGCTCCTGTACACATCATACATGGCTCTAATGTTACATATAAGTCACAATCATTAAGACACCAGTTACCCTTTATTTCTGCAGCTTTCTGAATTGCCATCATTTCTGCGTGTGCATATGCCTGGTTCAGTTGTTCTTTGAGATTATGTCCACGTGAAATTACTTCTCCATCACATACTATGACACATCCAACAGGCACTTCATCTATTTCTTCTGCTTTTCTAGCTTCTTCTAGAGCTAGTTCCATATATTCTTCGTGTGTTTTCATAAAATAAAAGTGGCACACGCGATACAGGGACATCTATGGCTGCTGCCTTCCGGCCCTGACCAGGTTCAATGTATATATGCTGTGCCATGTATGATTATAGCAAATTTATCTTACTTGTCCAAGAGTGTATTTTAAAAGGATTGTTTCACGTGAAACAATCCTTGGTTTTTAGAAGCTCTTCTTCTTAGTTGGAGGAACAATCTTTTCCTGTCCACCCATATAAGGTCTAAGTGGTTCTGGAATATTTAGAGATCCATCGTCATTTAAGTTATTTTCAACAAAGGCAATTAACATACGTGGTGGAGCTACTACTGTGTTATTTAGTGTATGTGCAAAGTAGTTGCCCTTTTCACCCTTAATACGGATTCCAAGTCTTCTAGCCTGTGCATCACCCAAATTAGAACAGCTACCAACTTCAAAGTATTTCTTCTGACGTGGAGACCAAGCTTCGACATCACAACTCTTCACCTTAAGATCTGCCAAATCACCAGAGCAGCATTCCAACGTTCTTACAGGAATATCTAATGAACGGAAGAAGTCTACGCTATTTTGCCATAACTTCTCATACCATTCCATAGAGTCTTCTGGTTTACAAACTACTACCATTTCTTGTTTTTCAAACTGATGTACACGATAGAGACCTCTCTCTTCAATTCCATGTGCACCAACCTCCTTACGGAAACATGGGCTATAAGATGTTAAAGCATATGGTAAATCCTCTTCTTTTAAGATTTGCCCCATAAAGCGACCAATCATTGAATGTTCTGAAGTACCGATGAGATATAAATCTTCACCTTCAATCTTATACATCATATTCTGCATTTCCGCAAAACTCATAACACCAGTTACAACACTACTGTGAATCATGAATGGAGGAATGAAGTAAGTAAATCCTCTATTAATCATAAAATCTCTAGCATACGCTAAAATTGAAGAATGTAATCTAGCCACATCTCCTTGTAAGTAGTAGAAACCATTACCAGATGTTCTTCCTGCGCTATCAATATCAATACCAGCAAGTTTCTCTAAGATATCTGTATGATATGGAATTTCAAATGAAGGAATCACTGGTTCGCCATATTTTTGAATTTCTACATTTTCTGAATCATCTTTTCCAATTGGAACAGAAGGGTCGATAATATTTGGGATTACCATCATTCTATTTTTGATTTCTTCCGCTAGTTTAGCTTCTTTAACTTCTAAACTTTCCAATTCCGCATCCATATCCTTTACGGATTGTTTTGCCTGTTCTGCAGCTTCGATATTCTTATCTCTCATATAGAGACCGATTTGTTTGGAAATCTTATTTCTTTCTCCACGTAGAGTATCTCCACGTGTTTTCGCTGCACGATACTCAGCATCCATACTTAATACTTCATCAACAAGTACTAACTTTTCATCTTGGAACTTCTTTTTGATGTTTTCTTTTACTAAATCTGGATTTTCTCTAATTAGATTAATATCTATCATAATTTACCTCTCCTCTAAAAATAAAAAAGCATCATCCACCAAAGGGACGATGTCAACGCGGTGCCACCCTTTTTGTTAAATTGTTCCACGTGAAACAATTTAACCACTTCATTAGCGATAACGGGGCAACCGGAAAGTATTAGTTTCACTCAAGAGCGGATTCATACATCACAATGGCAACTCACATCATCCGTTACCTTTCTGAAAATGCTTTTGTACTACTATTCTCTATCGACGTTTTTACAAAATAATTTAATCATTTTGACATTAATTTGTCAATGTAGCAAAACAGTGATATATTTAAAATGATTAAACAACTCAGTTGTTTTAATAATAAGGAGAATAGGTATGGCAAAAAAGTCGCAGTACAAACAGAAGTTAGAGTATAACAACAACTACAACAGAAACAACTACCGCTCATTCTCAGTCCGCTTTAACAATAAAGTTGAGAAAACAGTTATCGCTTGGCTTGAAGCTAAAGAATCTGTAAAGGGTTACTTATGTGATCTAATTCTTGCAGATATGGAAAAGAATGGAAAGAAGACTGCCACAAAGAAAGTTACAAAGAAGGCGCCAGTAAAGGCTGAAAAGAAAATTGCCAAGAAAACTACTCCGGCTAAAAAAGTCGCAAAACCAGTAGCTAAGAAGGCTGTTGCTAAGCCAGTTGCTAAACCTGCTGCAAAGAAAGTTACTAAGAAGACAGTCGCAAAACCAGTAACTACAAAGAAAACAACAAAGGCACCAGTAACAAAGAAGGCTGCTAAACCAGCTAAGAAGACTACAAAGAAAAAGTAATCTTACATTAAAACTTCTGCATTTTGCTACGGAAGTTTTTTTATATGCAAAAAAGAAAGGATAGAGCAATAAATTCACTCTATCCTATTTTTTATTCTTTTGAATCAGAATCTGTTACTTCTTCCTCATCATTTTCAATGATATCATCTTCATCATCTGATGTTTCTTCAAAGACACCTTCATCTAATACTTCATTATGAGAGATATCTACTACTTCTGAATCTTCCTCTGGTTCAAGTATCGCTACTGATGAGACAATATCATCCTTCACATTAATTACCTTCACACCTTGTGCAGAACGACTATATACAGAAACCTGGTTTAACGAGATACGGATTACAATACCACCAGCAGTCATAATCATGCAGTCTTCATCACCTCTTACAGCGCGCATACATACAAGCTTACCTGACTTCTCTGTCACGTTAACTGTCTTAACACCACGTGCACCACGGCGTGTCATACGATAATCAACTAGAGCAGACTTCTTGCCAAATCCATTTTCAGTAATTGTTAAGATATACTCACCTTCAAGATTTGTAGCTAGACCAATGACATAACCACCATCAACATTGAATCCCTTCACACCACGTGCTGTACGTCCTAAAGGACGAACTGTGTTTTCAAGGAAACGAACTGCCTTACCATTTGAACCTGCAATGATAATTTCCGCATTGCCATCAGTACTTCTTACGAATGCAAGTTCATCATCTTCATTCAACTTAATCGCAATCTTACCGTTCTTATTGATGTTTTCATATTCATCAAATGTAGTACGTTTGATGATACCTTGCTTAGTAACAAAGAATAAGAACTTGGAATCATGGTCTTTACTATATGGCACAAGAGCACGAATATTCTCTGTCTTATCCATACTAATTAAGTTGATGGCAGGAATACCCTTACTTGTTCTGCTGAATTCAGGTACGTTATATCCCTTGATACGATATACCTTACCCTTATCTGTAAATACTAATAAGTGGTCATGGGTTGACATACTGATAAACTGATCAATAATGTCATCCTTATGGAGTTCCATACCCTTGATACCCTTACCACCACGGTTTTGTACATGGTATGTATCTGTTGTTAAACGTTTAATATATCCATTTGAAGATAACGTAATAATAATGTTTTCAACAGGTATCAAGTCTTCATCTTCTACATCAGCGATTGCGTCAATAATCTCACTACGGCGTGGATCATTAAACTTCGCTTTCACTTCACTCAATTCATCACGAATAATTTGTAATACTCTTGCATGGTTAGAAAGAATATCCTGGAAATCCGCAATCTTAATCAATAGATCTTGGTATTCATTTTCAATCTTTTCACGTTCAAGACCAGTTAATCTTCTAAACTGCATATCTAAGATTGCCTTTGCTTGAATCTCATCAAGTCCAAAGCCTTCCATCAAACGTGGCATCGCTTCATTAGGATCACGAGAATCACGAATTGTATGAATGATCGCATCGAGATTATCAACCGCAATACGTAGACCTTCTAAGATATGTGCACGATCTTGTGCTTTCTTTAAATCAAACTGTGTACGACGTACGATTACTTCATCTTGGAATGCAATATATCCCTTTAGAAGATCAATCATACTCGCTTGGCGAGGAACACCGTTAAATAATACAACGTTATTTACACCAAAGTTAGATTGTAGAGGTGTGGAGCGATATAACTGATTTAACATAACATCTGGTTGAACATCTTTACGTAATTCAATTACAACACGGATACCATCCATATTAGATTCATCACGTAAGTCAGTAATACCTTCAATTACCTTATCTCTAACTAGAGTCGCAATTCTTTCTACCAAACTAGCTTTATTTACCATATAAGGTAATTCATAGACTACGATACGAGATTTGCCATTTGGCATTTCTTCAATCTTTGTCTTAGCACGCATGATAACTGATCCACGACCAGTTTCAAATGCTTGACGGATACCTGATCTACCTAAGATATAAGCACCTGTAGGAAAGTCAGGACCCTTCATGTAATTCATGAGTTCAGTCGCTGTAATTTCCGGGTTATCCATAACCGCAAAAATACCATCGATTGTTTCTCCTAAGTTATGAGGCGCAACATTCGTTGCCATACCTACCGCAATACCAGAAGAACCATTTACAATTAAGTTTGGATAACGTGATGGTAGAACTGTAGGTTCTTTTTCTTGACCATCATAGTTATCAACCATATCAACTGTATCTTTTTCAAGATCACGTAACATTTCAACCGCAATCTTAGACATACGTGCTTCGGTATAACGCATCGCAGCTGGATCATCACCATCCATAGAGCCAAAGTTACCATGTCCATCAACTAATACAGTTCTCATATTCCATGGTTGTGCTAAATAAACTAGCGCACCATAGATAGAAGAGTCACCGTGAGGGTGATATTTACCCATCGTATCACCGACAATACGTGCACTCTTACGATATGCCTTGTCTGGTCCGATGTTCATCTCATGCATAGAGAATAAAATTCTTCTCTGTACAGGTTTTAAACCATCACGTACATCTGGTAATGCACGTGATACGATAACTGACATCGAATACTCCAAGAAGTCACGACGAATTTCTTTTGTTAATTCTGTTTCTGTAATATGTCCAGGATCAAAATTACTTTCGTCAAATTCCATAAAATCATCTAAAGCCATTGTAATTTATCTCCTTTCTAAATATCCAAGTTTTCCGCAAAGTGTGCGTTTTCTACAATAAAGTTCTTACGTGGTTCAACTTCTTCACCCATCAACATTGTAAAGTTATAGTCAGCTGCTTCCGCATCACCTACCGCAACACGAATCAATGTACGATTCTTAGGATCCATTGTCGTTTCCCACAACTGTTCCGGATTCATTTCACCTAATCCCTTATAACGTTGAATACTGAGACGATCGCCTAGTTCACGTTTTACTTCTTCTAACTGGTTATCCGTATATGCATAACGCACTGTCTGACCCTTTTGAACCTTATAGAGTGGTGGTTGTGCAATATAGATATAACCCTGTTCCAATAATGGACGTAAATAACGATAGAAGAATGTTAATAACAATGTACGAATATGTGCACCATCGACATCGGCATCGGTCATGATAACAATCTTATGATAGCGTAACTTCTCAAGATCAATTTCGTCACTCACACCACATCCAAATGCAGTAATCATTGAACGAATTTCTGCATTTTCATAAATACGAGACTGTCTAGCCTTTTCTACGTTAAGAATCTTACCTCTTAACGGTAGAATTGCTTGAAAGTGTGAATCTCTTCCCTGTTTTGCGGAACCACCGGCTGATTGTCCCTCGACGATATAGATTTCACAGATAGACGCATCCTTAGATGAACAGTCTGCTAATTTACCAGGAAGTGGACTAACTTCTAAAGCACTCTTTCTTCTTGTTAATTCACGAGCCTTTTTTGCAGCCATACGCGCTTGTGAAGCTAAGGCAACCTTTTCTAAGATAGCTTTTGCTTCATCAGGATTTTCCATCAGATAACGCTCTAATTGTGTACCAAAGATATCTGAAACAATCTTACGTACTTCAGAGTTACCTAATTTTGTCTTTGTCTGTCCTTCATACTGAGGATCTGGATGCTTCACGCTAATAACAGCTGTTAAACCTTCACGACAGTCATCTGTCGTTAGATTATCATCCTTATCCTTTAAGAAGCCAATTTCACGAGCATACTTATTGATAACACGATTTAATGCAAGACGGAAACCTTCTTCATGTGTACCACCTTCAGCTGTGTTGATATTATTACAGAAAGTATAAATATTTGGATTATAACCATCGTTATACTGACAAGCAACTTCTACCTGAATATTATTTTCGTAACCTTCACTATAAATAATTTCATGATTTACAACATCACGATTACGATTTAAGAATTCAGTATATTGTTTTAAACCACCATCAAACTTAAATACATAATGACGCTTAGATTCATCTTCTTCACGTAAATCATTAAACTTTAAGCAGATACTCTTATTCAAGAAAGCTAGCTGACGTAAACGGTCACGTAAAATGTCATGTTCATATACAACTGTTTCTGTAAAGATTGTTGGATCTGCTTTAAAGCGAACTGTGGAACCATGCTTATCCGTAGGACATATTCCCTTTTCCACAAGAGTTCCTACAGGATGGCCACCATTTTCAAAACGAATATAGTATTCTTTTCCATCATGGAAAACAGTTACTTCTAACCAACTACTTAACGCATTTACAACAGACGCACCTACACCATGTAAACCACCAGACACTTTATAAGCGCCACCACCGAATTTACCACCAGCGTGTAAGACAGTAAAAATAGTCTCGATTGTAGACTTACCTGTTTTTTCATGAATACCCGTAGGCATACCACGACCATCATCTTCAACTGTGATAATGTTGTCTTTATCAACAGTTACAGTAACCGTTGATGCATATCCAGCCATCGCTTCATCGATACCATTATCAACTATTTCCCAAACAAGGTGATGTAAACCCTTTGAAGAAGTTGACGCGATATACATACCTGGTCTTTTACGTACAGCTTCCAAGCCATCTAAGACCTGAATATCAGAGTCATTATAAGTGTGGGTAACTTTCATATCCATTTCTTGTCCTAATACAAGTTCACTGTTTTCAGATACTTCAGTTACCTGCTCTAATTTATCGCTCATTACTTACCTCCTGTAAGTGGAAAAACTTTTCCATCTTCTATATGAAATTCCGTCATGTCTGCATGTTTCAAAAAATCAGGAATTTCTGTCGTCGTGATAATGCATTGAAAATCACGCTGTACCATTTGTAATAACTTCTTTTGACGACTGTAATCCAGTTCACTTAATACATCATCCAAAAGTAGAATTGGCTGTTTCTTCGTCATTAACTTTATGTAATTTAATAAAGCCAATTTAAACGATAACATTACCATTCTTTTTTGACCCTGACTTGCAAAGTAAATCAAATTCTGATTATCCATCTTAAATATCAAGTCATCTAAATGAATACCAACTTTCGTAATATGATATTCCATATCTTTCTGACGTGATTCTCTATGAATCTCTAGAATCTTCTCTTCTAATTCTTCTATATCCTCAACGAAAGTTTTATACGTAACTTCAAGTTTAATTTGACTACCTGATAACTCCTGATAAATCTTAGAAATCACAGATTGAATTACTTCAAGAAACTTTCTTCTTTCACGGATAATATACGCTTCTACCTTAGACATTTGTTCATCTAAAATATCTAAATAATTGAAATCAATTTTTTCACTCTTTAATAAAGCATTTCTATCTTTTAAGTACATTTGAAATTGATTTAAAGATAATAGATATTTTGTAGAAACCTTAGTGATTTCTTGATTCATCACACGTCTTCTCTCTTTCGGTTGATCATTAAAAATTCTAAGATCATCTGGTGAGAATAAAACAACATTTAACAAACCAATAAATTCACTACTCTTTTTAAGTGGTCTTTTGTGAATCATAAGAGTTTTTCCATTCGGATGAATGATAACTTCAATATCTTTTTCATCTGTATCCACAAATTTACAATCAATCCCCGCAAACATCTCGTCATTACGAATTAATTTCTTATCATCCACGATACGATGTGATCGAGTTAATGAAAGATAAACTAAACTCTCTAATAGATTTGTCTTTCCCTGCGCATTTGCTCCAGTGATTAAATTGATACTTGGATTAAACTCTATATATGCATTTTCATAATTTCTAAAATTTCTTAATTGAATATTTTTGATATACATTAGAAAACCACATAAGTCTTTCCTTCAATTTTTACTTTGTCGCCTGGATAGAGTTTTCTACCTCTACGATTTTCTTTTTCACCATTCACAACAATATCCATTTCTTTAATTCTAAGCTTTGCTTCACCACCGGTGGAGACGATACCAGAGAGTTTCATAAATTGCTGTAAAGTAATGTATTCTGTTGTGATTTTTTCCATCGTAAACTCCTTCATAAAAACCTTAAAAAAACTAAAATAATTATATCATAAAAACCATAAAAAATCCTTTATACAAAGGCATTTGTGAACATTATTTATATCAAAAAATTAAACCTAAAATTACTACAATTTTTTGAAAAAAAGACTATTAATTTTCTTTTATTTATATCTCAATTTTAAAGGATTAGAAATATATGATATTTATTCTATATAATTAAAATATCAAAAAGGAGATCTTCTTAAATGAATATAAAAACTGAATTTTTGAAAATTATGGCTGAACAAACAGATATAGCATTAGCAACTTCGGTAAATAATGTTCCAAATGTGAGAATAGTAAATTATTATTTTGATTCAAATGAAAATATACTTTACTTTTCTTCTTTTAAAGGAAACGACAAAATCAAAGAAATAGAATTAAATCCACATGTAGCATTTACAACAATTCCTCACTCAGGAAATGAGCATGTCAAAGCTAAAGGAACAGTTAAACAAAGTTCCAAAACTATTTTTGATGTTGCTGATCAATTTATTGCTAAAATCCCAGATTACAAAAATACTATAGAGTTTGCAGGAAAATCATTGATACTATTTGAATTAAAATTTGATACAGCTATAGTAACAAAAGATTTACATACAATTAAAACATTAAAACTATA
>CALBKL010000018.1 GCA_937895985.1 uncultured Solobacterium sp. | reverse complement strand
TGCAGAATACTTTCACTATAATACGACAAATCCTTTTACATCTTGTATTTTTAAAGATACAAAGGAGGATAAGTTCTTTTGGAGAGTGACAACATTTAGTCAAAAAGCATATGATATGCTTATGAGTTATTTTTCAAAAGGAATTCCAGAAAAAATATATTTAAAAAATAAAGATTTAGAAATTAATGTGAAATCATTTTCTATTCAAAAAAAATCTTATGAAGATTTATTTTTGGAAGCAACTGAAAGAAAAAGAATAAAACTTATGAGTCCAACTTCGTTTAAATCAGATGGAGTAACACATATATTCCCTAATATTTCAAAATTGATTTCTGGAGTGATAGCAAAAATTAATCAACATTCAGAAACAGCGGAATTAGAGGATAAAAAAATAGTGAATGAACTTTTAGAAAAAGTTTATATAAAAGATTATAATCTAAGAACAAAGATTTTTCATCTTGAAAGTATAAAAATAAAAGGTTTTATAGGAACTATGGATTTAGCAATTAAAGGAGAGGATAGAACTCTTGCTAATATTTTAAATTTTTTAATTTTGATGTCAGAATACACTGGGCTTGGTATAAAAACATCACTTGGAATGGGGGGAGTAAAAGTTGAGTAAAAAAGTTCTTTTAACATTTGCTGGAAATACAGATCCAACTAGAGGACAACATGATGGACCTATAATACATATATGTAGATATTATAAGCCAGAAAAAATATATTTAATTTTAACAAAAGAAATGGAAGAAAGGTTTTTGCTTCTTTAATGATATGATTTCAACACCATATTCACTGCCTTTGATTCATCGATTATCTAGTAATGTGAATGCTACTATTCGTGGGTATCAATTTATTACATTAAACAACACTGCCGAGTGTTATCATGCTGGAGAAGCACTACATAACTGCTTACAAAGCTGGGGTGATTGTGATAGTGGTGTCGTTGTAATAAAACATCATAGAAAGTTTGTTGCGTCTATCGAAGTATTTAATCATGTGATTGTTCAAGCTCGATCTATCGGTAATCAACATATAAGTAAATATGATGGATTAAAAGAAGTAATCATAGAATGGTCTAGATCAAATAATATTAAATGTCCTTTTGATAAAGATGAATACGAGTAAAGAGGCATTATCACAATATCGATAATGCCTCTTTATTATTTAGTTGCTAAAAGATAATACTGATGGGCAAATCCATGTGCACCGATTTCGGATAATGCATGGATACCTGTTTTACCTAGTTTGAATTTACCAATCACTAACATTGGTACCTCATAGGATTTACTGAGTTGACCTATCACATTCATCTCCATGAAGTGGAAATATTCATGGCTAAGGATGAGATTGATTGCATCATTCATAGATAACTGATTCTCTTCTGCCCACTTTTCAATAGATTTTAAGTAGAGGTTGATTTGATTGGTTCCAGATACATAATCACTGAAGTATCTTTGGTTACCAACAACATAGTCGGTATCTTTATCATTTAACTGTAGTCCTGATTCTGCGCAAATTTTTCGGAAATCATAACTACCATTAAACTTTGCGAATACTTCCTTTGCGGTTTCCTCACCCTTTTTCCAAGCTTCATCTACAATACGATCCTTATCTTCTTCCTTGATCTTGTTATAACAATAATCATAAGTGAGTTCTTGATATGCAAGATCTTTGGTTGGGAAAGGATATGTAAATCCTGGCATATTAGCCATCAACTCTCTTTGTCGCAATGACAATGAGTTTTGTATCTGCTGCGATACCGCTTAATTCAACACCACCAATTGACTTAATCTGTTCTACATTTTGCAGACCAGATAGGTCGATGATACGTTTGCCTAATACGATATATAGATTTGGTAGGTTTGCTCCACCATCGTTATATTCTGTTAGTTCCTCAATCATCCAATCAATATCTGCTTGCCAGCTTGCGGCTGAAGATTGACGTGACCATGCATTCTTCTTCTGTAGACGAATAACACCTTCATCATCAATTAAACGTAGTGGTTTTGTTGTCTTCTTAACAAGACCAAAGAGTTTCTTTTCTGTGATGGTTGCTTGTACTGCATACATACTGCCATTTTCTGCAGAAATTTCTAATGTTGATTTATCAACATTTAAGTTATGTGCAACTGCATCGAGTAACTCTTCTTTTGTTAGTTGTTTCTTAAGACGATCTTTACTACGTAATTCTGTAGCACCTACCGCAATTGCACGAATGATATTACGTTGTGTATCTACTTCAACAGATACTTCAACTGTATCTGGGGATGCGCCATTTTGGATTGCTTTAAGTTCTGCTTCACGACGTACACTAATGATATCTTCCTCAGTTGGATTGGATACGGAACGTTCTACCATATCACGAACCATCGCTAGTGCAACACCGATTGTTGAGATAACTGGTGCGTTCTTTGCAATCTTGAACTGGTGGTTCATTGTTTCGGCTAGATGTGGTACAACGCTAGCTGCACCTCCTCCACCTCCAACGAATAATGTCGTACGTGGATCCATCTGATAGTCATGCATTAAGTCTTTGACTACCTTACCATTCTTTTCTGCTGCGTATGCCATTACCTTCTTCGCAGTTTCCTCTACAGATAAGCCCATGTTATCTGCGAGTGGTTGCCATGCTTTACGTGCAGCTTCTACATTGCCGTATGCATAATCTTCTGGATGAACATAGCCTGCAATATTTGCAGCGCCTGCCATTGTTAGAGATACTTTTCTACCATTACTACATTCAATGTATGCATACTCAGGGTCACCATTCATTGGTTGAATTGTCTTTAATAAAGGATCAACGATTAGACTTGGATCTGTATATACTTCATATTCAAGGTTTGCGATATGTGCAGATCTTGGACCGATATTAACAGCCTTACCATCTTTAATCTCTACCATAGATCCACCACCGATACCTACGGTACGTACATCAAGAGAATTTAAATATGTCTTATGTCCACCTACTTCAGCGTACTTGATCATAACCTTACCATCTTTTACGCATGAAATATCTGTTGATGTGCCACCGACTTCAAAGAAGATACCATCTGTTAATTTCTCATACATCAAAGCACCTGCAACACCAGCTGCTGGTCCAGACAGGATTGTCAGGATTGGACGATTTCTAACTTCATCAACCGTCATAACACCACCATCACAACGCATAACCATAAGTGGATTCTTGATGCTTGCCTTCTTGATTGATTCATCTGTCATTGTGGCAGCTTCTAACATCTTAGGCATGATACTAGCGTTTACAACTGCTGTACGTGTTCTAATCTTTAAGCCATATAACTTAGAGATATCGTTTGTGGCAGTTGATGGAATATTCTGTTCTGTACAATGTTTGATTACCAAGTTTTCATTTGTTGGGTCATCAACAGAGAACGCCTCAGCTGCTACGATACTCTTACATCCCTTTTCTTGTAGAGACTTAATTGCATTGATAATTGCCTCATCAATCTTTGATGTATCAGAAGTATCTACAAACTCATTTTCAGAATAGAGATACTTTCCTTTTGCTAATTCAATGTTATCGATTGTTGTATCACTCTTTGATTTTGCACCTTGTAAACCTTTACCAAGTGTTACAACACCTACCTTTACGACGTCTCCTTCTAGTAAGGCGTTTGTTGCCTGGGTTGTACCATGAGCAATAAATACAACATCATCCGGTTGAATGTTATATTCTTCCATAATCTTATGTAATACTTGAACGATACCTGCAGCTACACCCTCTGGTGCAAAGTGTGTTGTAGGAATCTTAACAGTTCCAATCAACTCATATGTTTCATTGTTAATCGCAACTGCATCTGTAAATGTACCGCCTACGTCAATACCAATACGAACTTTCATATACCCTCCTCATATGACTATCTAAAATCAACACAAGTTAGACTTGTACTCATTTTAAATAACTGAGGGTACTTAAAGAATAAGCACCCTTCAGTTTCATTTAATTGAAAAATAATACGGCTGATAATACTACACCAAATACTGCGATTACCCATAGGTAAGGTAGTAATTTACGTGTAATGCTGTTGACATCTACTTCACAGAAGTTTGCTGTCCAAACGTTCTGTGTATTTGTTGGGTCACCACAACCCTGGATACGTTCAGCAGATAAGAACGCACCCATAACTGCTAGTGGAGATAATGTTCCTAAACCAATAATTAACGCTGCGATACCAGAACCTAAACCGAATAAGTTCATTGGTCCACGGTAAAGTGCTAATGGCGCAAGTAGTGAGAAGAATAGAATGTATACAATCTTAGACTTAGGTGTTACAGCTAATAAGAATGGATTGAGAACTTCTTTTACCATTGGGTGTGTAACTGCTAAGTAAAGGATACCGATACCTACCATTAAGATTACTGCTGGACCAGCATCTGTGATACCGTCGTAGCATGTCTTTGTAAGTGTGTTCATTGCCTTTGCGAAAGATATTGATGTGAAAAGTAGAGCCCATGCAATACCAACCATGAATGCAGGACATACTGGAACCTTAAGACCTGCAACAAGAACGATTGGGATTAATGGTGTAAACATTGCTAGTCCACCTCTAACACCAGTTAGTTGTGTTGTCTTAGCCTCTTGCTTAGCTGGAGCTGAGAATGCAAACTTGATACCGTTCTTCTTGAATTCAACGAAAATCAAGATTAATGTAGCTACTGCTGTAGCCGCCATGAGGTAAATCTCAAAGTTACGAATCTGATCGATTTCAAGTGAGAAGATACCTGCAAACATCTTCCAGTTAGCGATATTGAATGTTAAACCAGTTGTGAATGACATTAAGAAGATTGATGCTGCTGATAAAGCAGGGACACCGATAGAAATCAAGATTGGTAATACGATAGAACCAACCATGATGATGGAACCAAGTCCACTTAATGTTGTGAAGAGTAATGCTACCGCAACACAGAGAATCAGTGTTACTACTAATGGCTTATCGCCACCTAATTCGGCGGATTTCTTAATGATATTTTCTGTAATACCTGTCTTGTTCATTAATTGACCTAACCATGAACCGAAAATAACCGCCATGATAGCTGCGCCCATACGAACAGTTCCAGCTTCTAGAACTGCCTGCAACCATCCGATTGCTACACCATCAGCGTTTACACCAATTGCTGGAACACCAGCAATCAAGCAGATTACAACTGCCATTAAAGGTAACGCTAGTAATGTAGGAATCTTTTTTGTCATCATCAATGCTGCGATGATAACGAAGGCTAAAATAATTAAAATACCTTGAAGCATATTCAAATTCCCCTTTCCTATATGAACACGACTGTTGTCGTTAGTTCCTAAACAAATAACAATTCATTTCTTACTTTCTCAGCCATAAGTGGCGATAAAGTATCCGTATTTTCTGTGTGGACTTGAATCAGTTCCACATGTTTATTTTGAAGTTTGAGTTTTTGATAGAACTGAAAGTCCGTACCCATCATGAAAATCTTTTCGATAGCAAACATCGTACATAATGTGTTCAGTAACTGATTCACTTCCTTTGTGCCGGTATTTTCTGAGAGTAGTTCTTTACAGAACTCAGGTCGTAGTGGAACTTTTTGTCCATCGATTGTAATCGTTGTAAATACTTTCTCACCAACCATCACGTGTGCACAGTTTACTTTCTCATGTAGTGTTTCTTCATTGAATGCATTTGTGATTGTAAAACTACTGCATGTTTCTTCACTGATTGGAATATGTAACTGGCTACTAAGTGCACCTTGTAAACTGATAGTCGCAGAAGCGTATCCCGTATCATAGATAGTATTCAAGTCACTTGGCTGTATATCATCATGAAGTAATAGTCCAACACCAAGAATGTTATAATCCACATAATCGTTTACTGTTTCTACAAGCAGTTCAAACAAGTCATTACCTGTTACTCTCTGTTTTGTGATGCATGTTGAGACAAGCGTTTCTAGACACATATCGAAAAGACAGAAAAAGACAGAGCGTCGACTGATTTCAAATACTGCAACACTTCCAAAATCTGCAGCGATAGATAAGTCTTTGCGGCTTCTACCCTTTTCAACTGTCTGTGTACCAGTTTCTACAATGATACCTTTGCCTAGCAAATCTCCAACAATTGAACTAACAGTACTTGGCGATAAACCAGTTTCCTGTGCAAGCTCAATACGTGAGATACTCCTTGCTTGCATGATCTGTTGCATGATTAAATTGGTATTCTGATTTTTAATGTCTTTTAACCCTGTTTTTCCCATGCAAGCTCCTTTAATTCGGACTCCGAAATAAATCGTACTTCTAAAATACACCTAACTTTTAAGAAATGCAATAGGATTTTGTAAACGCTTTCTTCTTTTGCATAAAAAAGTACTCTACCGATAGAGTACTTGATTGTAATTAACGATATTCACCTAGCTTTTCTGCGATGTATTTACCATTTAGTGCATTTAGTGGGGTATCTGTTTGATTTGCTAGAATTGTTGCCATACCTGCAGCTTCACCCATATCAATGCAGGTTGGAATAATTCTGACACTTGCCTGCATCAAGAACGTTGTAGAGATACATCTACCTGCCACAACGAGGTTTTCCACTTCATTGGTAACCATTGCACGATATGGAATTTCATAGTAATCGCCTGGTTGATAGGAAATCTGGTGCACCAAACTCTTATTTGCGGAATGGACATCGATGTACCAATCACCACGCGCAACTGCATCTTCGTATCTTGCTTGTCTTGGATAATCTTCCTCATGCATCAAAAGTTTACCAACAATCTGCCATGATTCTCGTACACCTAGCATATTCGCTACTTGTACCAAATAACAGTTTTCAAAACCTGGCATCATTTCCTTCAAGAAACGAACAAGACGACGAATACACTGATGGCCATATACAATAGCAGCGGAACGCTCTAGCGCATGCGTATTATTCTTTAAATCTACTAGGTGAGGGCAGTTAAATGACATGACGCCTGTCTTATCAGGAATTGTAAAGTTTTGGAAATAATGTAAATCCTGTGGAATCAGAATACCTGCCTCTACACCCTTGCAAAATAGTGGCTCCATCGCAAAGTTCTTACCAGCTACCATCGCTGATTCAAACTGGTCACCCTTAATACGATGAATACTGTAAGTATCATTCAGCGAGAAAACATATTCACGATATTTCTCAATATCAATACCGCCTACTTCAAAACGCAACGAAGTAATCTGATTATTACCCTCTTCATCGCCACACAATACTTCTACACCAGATAAGCGTGATAACACCGCATCACCACTAGCATCCACAAACTGTCTTCCACCAATCGCAACTAAGCCTTCAATCGTATTTGCGATAACATACTTAATCTTTTGATCTTCTAAAATTACATCACAAACAGAAGCATCATAAAGTAACTCACCACCACAACTTGTATAAAGACTTTCCCATGCATCTGCCATTGCCTCTGCAGAGAACCATCTTTGTGCAGTTCCGTGTTGGTCACGTGTTTCGCCATACTTCTTCATCTCATTTTCAAGATCGTAGAAATTCTGGTGATGATTTGTAAAAGAACGCATCATCGGTGTCACAAGTGCGTTTGTGGCACTACCACCAAGACGAATTGCCTTATCAATAATTAATGTAGTAAAGCCATTCTTGGCTGAAGTATAACCTGCTGAACTACCTGCACTACCTCCACCGACAATGACAGTATCATAGGTTTTTAAAACCTTTAGCTCTCTTGAGCCATATTGAATTTTTGTTTCCATAATTTTCCGTCCTTGTATTTGTTTTTAGTTATGCCCCAAAAAGAACAGATTGTCAAATACTCTTTGAAGTGTATACAATAAAACCAACAGGAGTAAAAACATATGAATGAAAAAAATAAACAAATTTTAGACGCAATCAAAGGACAATTGATTGTCTCTTGCCAAGCATTACCTAGTGAACCATTACACAGTAGTTATATCATGTCCAGAATGGCTTATGCGGCTTATTTAGGTGGTTCTAAAGGAATCCGCGCAAATAGCGTAGAAGATATTCTAGAGATTAAAAAGACGGTAGATTTACCAGTCATCGGTATTATCAAGATTGATTATGAAGATGCACCAGATGTATACATTACACCAACGATGAAAGAAGTCGATGCGTTAGTAGAAATTGGGGTTGAAGTCATCGCAATGGATGCCACAAAGCGTACACGTCCTGGTCAATTAGATCTAGATACTTTCTTCAAAGCTGTACGTGAAAAATATCCAGACCAGTTATTTATGGCAGATTGTTCTAACATTGAAGAAGGCATGCATGCGGCCGAAATTGGCTTTGACTTAATTGGCACAACAATGGCTGGTTATACAGAATATACAAAGGGCTGTAGCCTACCTCCATACAGAATGATTAAGACACTTGTAGAACAGTGTGGTAAACCTGTTATCGCAGAAGGAAATATCTCTACCCCAGAACAATGTCGTCATGCGATGGATATTGGTGTACACGCAGTTGTGGTAGGCTCCGCAATCACTAGACCACTCGAAATCACAAAGAAGTTCAAGGCGGCCCTTGATGCGTAAGATTGTTACTCTAGATATTGGCGGCACAAACATCAAAGTTGGTATTTTCGAAGATGAAGTACTTGTCCAAGAAGCAGAAATTCCAACACTAGCCAAACAAGGCGCAAAAGATGTCATTGATCGCTGTATCACATTCATTAAACAATACATGCCATGCGATGGTATCGGCATTAGTACCTGCGGACAAGTCAATAACGATGATGGTTCTATCCACTACGCAAACGAAAACATGCCAGGTTACACAGGCATGCAAGTAAAGAAGATATTCGAAAAAGAATTCAACGTAAAAGTCACAGTTGAAAATGATGTATACGCCGCTGCTCGTGGTGAAAATCAATACGGCGCAGGCAAAGGCTACAAAGATTTCATATGTCTAACATATGGTACTGGCATTGGTGGAGGTGTATACCTAAATGGTCAGCCATACTATGGAGCAGGTAAATCTGCAGGTGTGATGTTAGGTGGTATGATATTGCAATCATCAACAGTTAAAAAACCATGGGATGGTAGCTACGAATCACTAGCATCCACAACCGCACTCATTCAAAATGCACAACAAATTAATCCATGCATTACAAATGGAAGAATCTTATTCGAATACTTAAATAATCCGGAAATTAAAGCGGTTTTAGATGCTTGGATTGAACAGATTGCGATTGGGTTATGTTCTTTAACACACGTATATAACGTACCACTATTCATTCTTGGCGGTGGCATTCTTGAACAAGAATATGTATTTAACAACATTAAAAAAGCATATCAAAAATATATTATTCCAGGCTTTGATGGTGTACAAATCCATCAAGCAAAGCTTGGTAATAAAGCAGGCATCTATGGTGCACTGGCATTAAATATCAGTAGATAAATACAACAAAAGGAGTGAATTCACTCCTTTTTATGTTTATTCAGCGTGTGTTAAGTTACGTTCTTCTGCATCATAATATACAGGATTTACCAGACGAATATAACATTCATCACCCACTGCCAATACTTGATGATGTGGTGCTTGAATCTTTAATTCCTGTGTACCTAAACTTACATAGTATTCTGTATATTCAGATAAGATAATACGCTTTGTAATCTTTGTCTTGATGCCAGACTCATGATTGATTTCAATCTCACTAGGTCTAGTCGCAAGTTTCACTGCTTTATCCATGTGTTTGATATCACATGGTAGTGGTTGTGTTGTATCACCATCGGCATATACCTTGCCATCTCTATACACAACCTTTGTAAAGTTAGATTCGCCTAAGAAGTTATGTACGAATAAATTTACTGGCTTATTATAGAGTTCTTGTGGTGTACCAATCTGGATGATTTCACCCTTATTCATAACAAGTAGACGATCAGATAACGCTAAAGCTTCTGACTGGTCATGCGTTACGAATACGATTGTGAAATTGTATTCCTTTTGTAGACGCTTGATTTCAAAACGCATACTCTCTCTTAACTTTGGATCAAGGTTTGATAAAGGCTCATCTAATAATAAGATACCTGGGTTAACAACGATAGAACGTGCTAACGCAATTCTCTGTTGTTCACCACCAGATAAATCAGATGGGAATACCTTTGCTTGGTCTAATAAGTTCGTCTGTTTAAGCGCAAGATTTACACGTTCCTCAATCTCTGCCTTTGGACGTTTTTGAACTTGTAATGGGAAGGCTACGTTATCAAATACGTTTAAGTGTGGCCATACAGCGAATGCCTGGAACACCATTCCTAAGTTACGGTGTTCAGGTGGAACGTATAAGTTCTTCGCCTTATTGGATACAACCTTACCCTCCAAACGAATTTCACCTTCGCTTAAATCTTCAAAACCTGCAAGCATACGTAGAGTTGTTGTCTTACCACATCCAGAAGGTCCTAAGAATGAGAAACATTCACCCTTCTTGATTGTTAGGTTGAAGTTATTTACTGCTGTCACTGTACCTAATGTTTTGGTCGTATAGTCTTTTCTTACATTTATTAATTCAATCTGATTCATACTTATACGCCCTTTCTTTCCTTCGTAATAAAGTTAATAATCCAGTTTACAACAACGATCAATAAGATTGTTAGAGTTGCAAGTGCTGAAGCTTGTGTAATATATCCATCACTACGTAACATGTAGATAGCTACACCTAATGTTCTTGTATATGGTCCATACAAGAGTGAACTTGTTGTTAATTCACGCATTGCTGGCAAGAAGATTAGGAAGAAACCCGATAACATTGCAGGACGAATGAGCGGAAGTGTAATATCCTTGAGGGATTCTGTATGAGATGCACCGCAAGAACGTGAAGCCTCTTCCAATGATGGGTGTACCTGTCTTAAGGCAGCAGAAGCTGCGTTCATAGAGAATGACAAGTAACGTGCGATATAAGCAATGAAGATAATCCATAGTGTGTTATATAGGTTGATATTTAAGATCTTACCAGACCATGCAAGAATGACACCGATTGCAAGTACTGTACCTGGTAAAGAGTATGGAAGTGTAGCTAAGAATTCCAAAGCACCCTTTCCCTTTGGCTTGATCTTAATGATTACATAAGCAATCATTACACCTAGTAACATTGCAAAAATACCTGAGCTTACTGCTAAGATTAAGGAGTTGGAAACACCATCACGAACCATCTTGTTGTTGAATAAAATATTAGTGTAGTTACTGAAGTCAAAGTTACTTGGAACAAGTGGTAGACCGTAAGACTTCAATAGACCAACTAAGAAAATCATTCCTAATGGTACTACAACGATGATAACTAATGTCACGATAGAGATAATCAAGAGAGGAATCTTAGCGGAACGTAATTTAATTACGGTTGGACGCATACTCTTACCCTTGATAATGTCATAGCTTCCAGACTTCAAGATAGCCTTCTGTAATAAAAGTGCTACAGATACAACAACAACTAACAAGATTGATAGAATTGTCGCTTCACGAATACCCTGGAAGTCACCAGCCGCACGGTTAATGAGCTGGAAGATTCGTGTCGGTAATGTGTAGATGTTCTGTGAGAATCCTAAGATAGAAGGGACACCGAAGTGTGATAATGATGAAATCATAATCAATAGTGCACCAGATGAAATTGCAGGCTTAACAAGTGGTAATGTAATCTTACGAATAACATATCCCTGTGATGCACCAGCAATACGTGCAGATTCTTCGAGTGTTGGGTCCATTCTCTCTAATGCACTTACTACCTGCATGAATACAAATGGGAAGTAGTAAGAAACTTCAACGAAGATAATTCCCCAGATAGAGTTGATGTTAATAGGTGCCTTTGTTAAGTGGAATGTAGACATTAACCAGTTATTTAAATATCCACCTCTACCCGATAACAATAAGTCCCAAGCCATGGCTCCAAAGAATGGAGGAAACATGTATGGAATACTAAATAATGCACGCATGAATCCTTTCATAGGAATATCACTACGTCCTAGCAACCATGCATAGAACAAGCCCATGATAGTACCGAAAATTGTTACCCAGAATGCAATGGAGATTGTATTCCACATCGCACCGATGTTTTCTTTATTCAATAGAACTTTGAAGAAACTATCTAATGCTAGTTTTCCATCTACGAATAAAGCATTCACGATAATGGAGGCAACCGGAACGATCGCAATAATCGCAAGAATGATAAAGCTTGCGATAATCATAATTTTATCTAAAGAAAACTTACGACCATCTAGCGCAGCTAAATCATTATTTAACGTTTTACGCTTAAACATTATGCCTCCTCCTTTTCATAATAGAACTTACGAACAAACTTCAAGCCAACTTCTTGGCCTTCCTTTGCCTTGCCGTACTTCATTACATCCAAAGCAGATTGTTGAAGACGGATTTGTTTATCACCTAATTGAATAAAGTAGTTTGTAATATTTCCTAGGAAAGTTTCTGTAACTACCTTACCCTTAATAGGACTTTCATTATCAAATACTGCATCCATTGGTCTAAATGCTAATTGATATGCCTTTGTAGGATTTTCGAGTGCAGACTTTTCATCTAACTTCACTAATCCATTTTCTGCATTGATATAGATACCATCTTCCTTCGTCACAACATCTACGAAGTTAGAAATACCTACAAATTCAAAGATATAACGATCCTTAGGCTTCATAACGATATCGTAATCATTACCTAACTGACGGATATTACCCTGTTGGTCCATAATCGCAAGACGATCACATAACTCTAAAGAAGCTTCTTGGTCATGAGAGATATAAACGATTGTTGTACCAATTGTCTTTTGAATTTCACGAATTTCCTTCAACATCTCTTGACGTAGTTTCAAGTCTAAGTTAGTAATTGGCTCGTCTAAAACAATTAATTCTTTTGATGATACAAGTGCACGAGCAATCGCAACACGCTGCTGTTGTCCACCAGACAACTGTGAAGGTAAGTGGTTTGCATAAGTTTCCATCTGTACCTGCTTGAGCGCATTCATTGCGATTTCCTGCATTTGTTTCTTATCCATTCTCTTCTTCTTTAATGGATACTTTACGTTTTCCAATACTGTTAAATGTGGCCATACCGCATAGTCTTGGAAAACAACACCAATATTTCTTCTTTCTGGTGGGATATTAATTCTCTTTTTAGCATCGAAGACACAAGTTTCTCCAATAAAAATGGACCCTGTTTCAGGCTTGATAAAACCACAGAGAAGTCTAATCAATGTAGTTTTACCGCATCCTGAGGGTCCAATTACACCCATAATTTCGCCATCATTTACTTCTAATGATAGGTTTTGGATAATCTTTTTGTCTCCATAGCTAAAAGATACATCGTTAAATTGTACTTTTGCCATGGTTTTCTCCTAGTTGTTTATTTGAAAATCTTGTCGAACTTCTCTAAGATTTCTGCACTCTGTTCAGCGATTGCCTTGTCATCCGCAACCATTGCACGGGCGATAATTTCATCTAATGATAGTGTGCCTTCCTTCTTAACATCTCCACGGATTGGCATTGTGTCATTCTTCGCAAGAATTTCTTGTCCTTCCTTAGAAAGGATGTAGTCATATAAAGCCTTACCACCTTCTGGGTTTGGTGAGTCTTTGAGTAATGCGATTGGACTAGACACAGCGATTAGATCCTTTTCTGGATATGTGAAACGAATTGTAGAACCCTTATCTGCTAGAGATTGTGTAACGTAGTCAACACCAACTGCTACCTTATAAGCTGCTGCAGCTACCTTTGTATGTGTAGAAGTTGTACCTGATTCTAATTCAGCACCATGTTCCTTTAACTTCTCGAAGAATTCAACACCATATTCTGGGTTGTTCATCAAGCTAGCTACTAAGTAGAATGTTGTTCCGGATTCACCTGGGTCTGTCATAACGATCTGACCCTTGAAGTCATCCTTTAATAAGTCTTTCCAAGTCTTTGGAACTTCGTTTTCTGGAACTGTATTTGTATTTGTTGTTAAGCCCATAACTACAAGACGTGCGCCTGTGTAGAAGTGTTCTGGATCTTTGAACTTTTCATCGATGTTAGCAGCTTCTGGAGATTCATAAGCTTCTAAGATACCCTGTTCCTTGAATGTTACATAGTTGGATGGGTCACCGATCCATACTAAGTCAGTTGCGATTTGACCAGACTGCTTTTCTGTAGCGATCTTAGTTGCAACCTTAGATGTGCCAGCTGCGTAGTAGTCTAAAGAATACTCTGGGTGAGCAGCTTCAAATCCCTCTTTTAAAGCTTCTAATTGTTGTTCCTTTAATGATGAGTACAACATAACCTTTGACTTTCCACCTGAGTTTGTGTTTTCAGTTGTTGTTGTGGAAGTTGTTGCAGGTTTGTTTGTGCATCCAATTAACATTGCGGATGCCGCAAGTAGTAAGAAAAATTTTTTCATGATTTCTTTCCTCCTGAGTTCACTTACTAACCTTATTGTAGGAAGACTATTACATATTTAAAACTTAAAAATTGTGATATTATGTGAATATCAAATATTTAAATATCGAGAAAAGTGCCTATT
>CALBKL010000017.1 GCA_937895985.1 uncultured Solobacterium sp. | reverse complement strand
ATCACTTACAATTGCAAGTGCTTCAATCGTATCTTTACGATACCCATTGGAGTAGGCCGCAAAGATTGCGGAACGTTCACCACAATTGGTAGCTCCAAAAGAAGCATTCTCAATATTTGCTCCCCAGAATACTTTTCCATCCTTTGTGAGAACTGCTGCTCCTACATGATAATTGGAATATGGAGCGTAACTATTTTCCATTGCTTTAAAAGCTTCTTCAATTAATTCTTCACGTGTCATAATGCCCTCCTTTAAAACAGATGATGAACAAAAATTAAGATACCAACAGTTAGCGCAATCAGCGACACAAATAGTACACCCCCAGCAGCTAAGTCTTTAATATACTTAATCTTTTCATTTTTCTCTGTTGAATATAAATCACATAATTTTTCAATACATGTATTTAAGATTTCAGCTACGATTACAAGTCCAATACAAAGAAGTACTGCAAGCCACTCATAATAAGTACAACCAATCATCCATGCCGCAATACATGCCAGTATCGCAAGAACATACTGTATCTGTATACTTTTATCTTTAAACGAAGATAAAAGACCTACAAATGCTACATAGAACTTATTTATCATTGCGACTAATAATCGGATCTAAGATCCTATCCTGTAAGGCAAACATCTTCTTTTCATCTTCTGGATTCATATGATCATAGCCCAAGCAATGCAGAAGTCCATGCGTGAATAAGAATCCCAATTCACGTTTTTCAGAGTGACCGTATTCTCTCGCCTGTTTTCTTGCATAATCAATATTGATAAAAAGGTCGCCTAAGTCTTTTTCTTCATCTGGGATGAAATCTTCTAAACCATCACGAATCGCAAAACTAATGACATCCGTTGGTCGATCTATCCCACGATAATCACGGTTGATGATATGAATGGTACGAGAGCGAACAAACGTAACACTGATTTCTAAATCGTTTGCTAGCTTTAGCTCTTTCTCTGTACGCTTTGCGATTGACTGGAAGAATTTTTCATATACATGCATATCTTGGTTCGTTTTATTGATATATGTGATTTCCATATAAACCTCACTTCTTTAAAGACAATTTACGTCTTTGTTCATCTTCTTTGCTGTAGCGTTCAATAATCTTCTGTACAATAGGATGACGTACGACATCATCCGCACTTAATTCCATAATTTTAATTTCGCTTAAACCATCTAAGATACGAGTAGCCTCAATTAGACCGCTAGTCTGATTATGATTTAAGTCAATCTGAGTAACGTCACCAGTGATAATCATATGAGATCCAAATCCAAGTCTTGTTAGAAACATCTTCATCTGTGATGCAGTTGTATTTTGTGCTTCATCCAAGATGACATATGCATCATCTAGCGTTCGACCACGCATATACGCAAGTGGCGCAATCTCAATCGTACCCTTTTCAATCAACTTCTCTGTCTGTTCATTCCCCAACATGTTATGTAACGCATCATATAGAGGTGTTAAGTATGGATCAACCTTCTCCTTTAAATCACCAGGCAGAAACCCTAAGCTTTCTCCCGCCTCTACAGCAGGACGTGTTAGAACGATTCGTTTTACGTCGCCTTTTTTCAAAGCACTCACAGCTTTGGTAACCGCCAAGAATGTTTTACCAGTACCTGCAGGTCCTATCGCAAATACCACAGCTGCATTATCCATTGCTTTAGCAAAGGCATACTGTCCTAACGTCTTAGGCGCAATTACCTTTCCACTCATTGTTCTACCAATGATTTCAGAACTCATTTGCGAAAAATCAATTGTCTGCTCTTTCGCTAGTAAGCGACTTGCATAAATAACATCTTGTTCACTAATGACTTTATTCTGTTCCGCAAGTGTCATAAGTGCTGTTAAAATACGTTGAATTAGTAGTAGTTCTTCATCACTACAATTTCTAACAAAAAATGTATTATCTCGATAGGAAATATCTTTTTCAAATTGCGAACTTAAAACAATTAGATTTCTATCATGATTACCAATGATATTCATCGCAATCTGCTCTTTCATTCCCTCTAAGTGAATTGATTTTATATTTTCCAAAATAATGTCTCCTTAGTAACAATATTTTAACAGGTATCGCCATAGTTGAAAATGTTTTACGCTCAGTTTGGTTTTATGCTAAACTACTGTAATACAAAAGGAGTCTTCCAAATGAAAAAAAGAATAGCGATTCTATTAAGTTTGTTATTATTAGCTGGATGCACAAAGCAGACCATTCAAACATCAAATACTTCCAATACAAGTAACACAAGCACAAGCGAGAATTCTGGTGGTTGTGCAGCCTTTGCGGAATGTGAATCTAGCGAAGACGAAGCTAAACTCTACGAAGATTTACTAGCCGCCAAAAACACTCCATTTGAAAAGGCTACAATGGAAGATGTCGTTTCCTATATTGAAAATAAAGAAAGTCACATCGTATTCCTCGGTTTCCGCGATTGTCCATGGTGTCAAGATTTAATGCCTATCTTAAACGATGTTGCAATCCAAAAGAATGTTAAGATCAAGTATGTTAATGTACGTCCAGAAAATACAAAAGAAAGTGATCTACGCAACGAAAATAATCCAACCTACGTTAAACTCCAAGAGCTACTTGGTGATGTCTCAGGTGATGGTACAAATAAGATTTATGTTCCATATGTAGCTGTGATTCGTGATGGTAAAGTGATAGACTTCATGTTAAGTCTTGATTACGATGCACATACAGTACAAATAACAGAAGCACAAATCGAAGAATATAAAACACGATTAAACGAATTATTAGATAAATAACCTCCGATATTCGGAGGTTATTTATATTGCTTTATAACACTGCGCAAGATAGCCACTTCTTGCGTTTTCTTCTGTATCTTCACTTTCATCAAACCCATCATATGGTGCCTTAGGGTCATGTATTTTCGGCTTTCGTCTCATTGAATTACAAATTTCATCAATATCTGCAAATGCGAAGTCAAAGTCATCTGTCCACCCTGTATGACCGGTGATAATCTTTAATTGTAGATTACGTTTTACAAGTATTTCTTTAAGTCTCTGTAACGATTGACATTGAAGCTTACGGTCTTCCGCAAGTGTATTTAAGAATGCGTAACCTCCATCTGCCCCAAGCCAAAGCGTATCTCCAGTAAATAGATAACAATCATCAACAAGATACACTAGATGTCCCCAGGTATGCCCAGGTACTAAAAACGCTTCAATCTTAATATTACCAATGTAAAATATCTGTCCATCTTCAATGAGTATCTTAGGATTATCAATAATGACCTGTGGTAATGTTGTTAAACCCCAGAAAACTTTACGATGCTTACGACCTTCTAGATATTCATTCTCGATATTTCCAATATAGATTGTCGCATCTCTAAAAAGTTCATCGCTACCTTCTTCAATAGCGCCTACATGATCAGTATCCTGATGTGTAACAAGAATCTCTTTAATATCCTTTGAATTGATACCAAGCCACTGCATCTTCTCTGCAAGTCGATCATAGTTATAACCCGCATCAATCATAATCGTATGGCCATCTTTAGAATAAAAATAGATATTTGCGACATACTCTCGGATACAACTTACTCTATCATCGATAAAACCTGTGTTTAAAGGTTTGAAGATTTCCTTGCCTTTAAACATAAAAGACATAAACTTCACCTGAAACTTTGAGTCATTCTTAGACATGCTTATTCACCTTTTTTCTAAAGAAACTCTAATTATATTTATAGTAAGAAACTAGTCGCAAGTTAATTATAACAAACTCAAAACAAGATGGCTCAAAAATATAAAAAAAGAAATGCTTACGCACTTCTTATTTTCCTCTTCTTCTCGCTTTACGAGCAGCTTCGATCTTAAGCTTTCTCTTAACACCAGGCTTAACGTAGTACTCTCTCTTACGAGCTTCGGCGAGGGTTCCATTGCGGGATACC
>CALBKL010000016.1 GCA_937895985.1 uncultured Solobacterium sp. | reverse complement strand
AGACACCATGGGATATTCGTGATGCGGCAATTCATACAATTGAACTAGGTAAGACACAATACACGACCAACGCAGGTTTAAAAGAGTTACGTCTTGCGATTCGTGAATACTTGCTTCGCAAATATAATCTGGATTATGAAATTGATCAGATGATTGCGACTGTAGGTGCAAGTGAAGGCATTGACCTCGTATTCCGTACAATCGTGGAAGAGGGTGACGAAGTCATCTTGCCAGATCCAGGATACGTGACATATCAACCAACAGCCGCTTTTGCAGGAGCGAGTATCAAGTATGTAAAAGCGAAAGTAGAGAATGATTTTAGAATCCAAGCCGCAGATATTAAGGCTGCGATTACAGATAAAACGAAGGCAATTTTATTGTCTTATCCAAATAACCCAACAGGCGCGATACTATCTCGTAAAGAGATGGAGGAAATCGCAGAAGTATTGCGTGATACAAATATTCTTGTCATCTCCGATGAAATTTATTCAGAACTGATTTATGGGGATGGAGAGTTTACATCCTTTGCGTCAATTCCAGGAATGAAAGAAAGAACAATCGTACTGAATGGTTTCTCTAAGACCTTCTCTATGACAGGTTGGCGTTTAGGATATATTCTTGGCCCAAAGGAAATTATTAATGTGATGTTAAAGGTACATCAGAATTGTGTTATGGCAGCTCCTACCGTGAGCCAATATGCCGCAATTACAGCACTTCGTGATTGTGATAGGGATGTAGAGGAGATGCGTAAACAATATGATATGCGTCGACAGTATTGTGTACGTAAACTGAATGAAATGGGCTTGAAGACATTTGAGCCAAAGGGAGCCTTCTATGTATTTCCAGAAATTTCTACCCTAGGTATGAGTAGTGATGAGTTCTGTGAGAAGTTATTGAATGAACAACATGTCGCAATTATTCCAGGAACTGCATTTGGTGAAAGCGGACAAGGTTTTGCGAGAATCAGTTATGCGTACAGTATTGAACACTTGCAAGAAGCGATGAGACGTATTGCACAGTTTATAAAGGATCACAAAGGAGATAAATAAGATGGACAACCTAAAGTTAATTGATTTACTTGTACAAAATCCACGTGCAAGTATTACAGACTTAGCAGATATTCTTGGTGAAACAGAAGAATCTGTTAACAACGCAAAGAAAGAACTAGAAGAGAATAAGATTATCTGTGGTTACCATACAATGGTGAATTGGGACAAGGCAAATATCGACCATGTGGATGCGATGATTGGCGTTAGCGCAAAACCAGAACGTGGTAGCGGTTATGATAAGATTGCGGAAAGAATTGCACACTTTCCAGAAGTGAGTAGCCTATTCCTCATGAGTGGTAATTCTGAGTTTTTGGTAAATGTAAATGGAAAGACAATGCGTGAGGTCGCTGATTTCGTTGGTGAAAAGTTAGCACCAATTGAAGGTGTTGCGGCTACTGTCACAATGTTTGTATTAAAGAAGTATAAGGTAAATGGTGTAACCATGGACCTACATAGTGAAGCGGGCGATGAAAGAATGCCAGTATCCGCATAAATAGCGAATAAAATCACTTTATATCGTAATGATAGAAGTGATTTTTTCTTTACTTTTAGTAGGGGAACTGTTAATATATTGTGGCGAGTGGGTTACTCCCGCTCCTTGCCAGAAATGGCCGTTAGACCAGAAGGAGGTGTACGGAATGAAGAAGTATGAAGTCATGTACATCATCAACGAATCTGTTGAAACAGAAAAGAGAGCTGAATTAATCGAAACTCTCAGCAAGATTATCACTGACAACGGTGGTAAGATTGCAAAGACAGACGAATGGGGAATGCGCGAATTTGCTTACCCAATTGATGACATGAAGAAGGGTTACTATGTAGTAACAGCATTTGAAGCAGAAAATGACTGCTTAAAGGAATTCGATCGTTTGATGGGAATCAACGCAAATGTTGTTCGTTTCATGATTACCCGTGACGAAGCTCCGGCTAAGGGAGCTAAGTAATGATTAACCGCGTTGTTTTGGTTGGTAGACTGACACGTGATGTTGAAGTTCGTAAGACAGCTAGTGGCTTATCTGTTGCGACATTTACTGTTGCATGTGATCGTCGTGTGGCTCGTGGACAGGATGGAAACAATCAACAGTCTGCAGACTTCATCAGTTGTGTTGCTTGGCGACAAGCTGCCGATTTCTTAGGCTCATATGCACATAAGGGTGCATTAGTGGGTGTTGAAGGAAGAATCCAAACACGTAACTATGATCGTGATGGACAAAAAGTTTATATTACAGAAGTCGTTTGCGATACTGTAAACTTACTTGAATCTAAGAGTCAATCACAGAGTAGAGCACAGAACAGTGGTTATCAAGACAACAGTTATCAACAGCCGTATTCACAACCAAAGCCATCTGTAAATGATGATTTTGTGAGTGATGACTTCGGCGCAGGAATCGGAATGGATATTTCCAGCGATGACCTGCCATTCTAAATAAAGGAGAACAGACAATGGCATTCAGAAAACAAAGAATGGGCCGCAGAAAGGTCTGCTACTTTACAAAAAACAACATCACTTATATCGATTATAAGGATGTAGAGCTCTTGAAGAAATTCGTTAGCGCAAATGGAAAGATTACTCCACGTCGCGTTACAGGAACTCGTGCGAAGTACCAGAGAATGTTAGCAATCGCTATCAAGCGTGCTCGTCAAATGGCTTTATTACCATACGTAGAAGACTAATGACACAAACGACTATCAATGTAGGTAGTCGTTTTTTTTGCGCACAAAAAAAGAAGCATTGCACTTCTTTTTGAAGTTTACATGATATGTGCAAAGACGGTTGCTAGAACAACGGTAATAATACCAGATGTACAAATAGCAAGACCTGCCATAGCACCTTGTAAGTCACCGAGTTCGATTGCCTTGGATGTGCCAATTGCGTGAGCGCTAGCTCCAAGGGCTAAGCCTTGAGCAATTGGGTCAGTGATATGGAAAACCTTGAATACGATATCTGCGATGATTGCGCCAAAGATACCTGTTACGATGATAACTGCAACTGTTACTGGTACGATACCACCTAGTTCCTCTGCGATACCCATACCGATTGCGGTAGTAATTGATTTTGGTAAGAATGTAACGTATTGTTCGTGGTTGAAGCGGAATAATAAGGCAAGGATCAATACGGTTGTGACACTACTAGCACAGCCACACGCAATAGAGATACTAATCATCTTCCAATTTGATTTTAGTTTTTCTATTTCCTTGTAAAGAGGTACGGCTAACGCAACTGTTGCTGGTGTTAATAGCCAGCTGAGATACTTTGCGGAAGAGTAGTAGGAATCGTAGTCTACATGGAAAATCTCGACAAAACCGATTGTAAAAATAATCGCAATGAGTAATGGATTAAAGATTGGTAACTTGAATTTCTCGCGGCATAAGAGTCCAACAAAGAAACCCATCAATGAGATGACAACACCCATCGTTGCGCTATTTAACATTACATTATTCATGATCAGAGTCCTCCTTACGTAATAACATAGATACCTTACCAGTGATAGTCATTACAACAACTGTAGAAATCATCATGATAATAATAGATTGAATTAAGATTGGTTTGATCGATGTGGTAGATTGGATTAAACCAACGGCTGCTGGTATAAACATAATAGGCATAATATCAATCAAGAAATCAGCTGTATCATGTACTTCATTGATTTTAAAGATACCATGGTTGAGTGCGATGAATAATAAAACAAGCCCATAGATAGATGAAGGAATTGGTAATGGTATAAATTCATGTAAGATTTCACCAATACATGTAAAGAATAAGATAATTAAAAACTGACGCATGTGCTTCATAGAAAAACCTCCAAACGCATGTTATTATCCCATTATTTTTTAGATAAGGGTATATAT
>CALBKL010000015.1 GCA_937895985.1 uncultured Solobacterium sp. | reverse complement strand
ACATATACAGGCAGTGAACCGAACGCTACAATGATTGGAGCAATGAATATAGCATTTTTCATTGATTTACCAGAGGAAAAGTATGCACCAGTAATTAGTACTACAAGCGTAAAGGAAATCGGTAATACAAACGTTCCAGAAAATAAGGTATTTAGATACTTGTCCAAGAAAAAGTTATCCATGCAAGCAAATGTAAGGGGATATTCAACAGTCAAAAGCATATATGCTTTACATAACGGACAACAGTTCCCATTAAACCTTGCTAATGGCACGTATAGTGTTAATTTAGAAGGCATGACGAATGGTGACATACAATTTGTCATCGAAGATAGTCGTGGCTTTAAAACGACTCGAGATTGGCACGGAACGTATGTTCCATACTTCTATCCAACTATCACAGAGTTTAGTGCCGAACGTGACAATCCAACAGTCAATGATGGATATGCTAACGCAAAAGGAACATTCTACAATGGTGAAAATAATGTACTTACCATCACTATAAAAGATGATGGAAATAGAAGCACAAATGGAACAGGGCAACTGAACGGAAATGGATTCACAGTTAAACAACGTATTGTTGGATATTCGTATGACAGGAACTACAACCTTACATTAAAAGTCACAGACAGTTATGGACAGTCCACAGAAAGATCGTATGTACTGACTGGTAATTTGTGGGCCATGATTCTTGGAAAACTTACCACAAGCGTACACATGCTATGGGTTAGAAAGAATGGTAGCAATCCATGTGGAATTTATAATGAAGGCGACACCTCAACGCTTGGTAGAACATACGCAAAAGGTGGCTTGGTAATTGGCGGTGATGACACGTT
This sequence comes from uncultured Solobacterium sp., assembly GCA_937895985.1. Next base: position 7,416 of record CALBKL010000015.1, on the reverse strand, counting down.
TATTGTAAAGAGGTTTGAGTCGTTTGGTGCACGTAAATCATTTAACGCAACAATGAATGATAGAGAAGATGTACGTATCACTGTTACGGCACCTGATGGGTATAAGACAATCGGTGTAATACAAGCATATACAGATTATAGATGTAACGTTTCGCTATATAACTTTGTAAATAGCATGGCATATTGTACAGTTTATAATCCTAGCGGTTGGGCAAGTGTTCCTATTGTTGCTAGAGTTGATGTTCTGTTTTACAAATGTAAATAAAGAGGTGGCAAGATGATTATTGATGGTAAAAAGTTTACAGAGATACAAGATACAAACAAAAGCGTTGTTACTTTCCAGAGAACAATCTTTGAAAACTTAAAAATACTAATTGATTCCTTTGAGGTGGGGGTTATCCATGATATATCCTTCGATGATGGCATTGTGCGTAAGATATATACGGAGCCGTTCACATTCTCAAAAAACGAAAGTGGATATACATTGTCGTTTATCTTGAAAGATGTTCCCCAGCAGGATATTGATTCAAGAGACTTCAATGAAATTAAGCCTTTAATTAAAGAATGCTTACAAACCGCAAGCGTAGAGACTGTTAAGAAGTATGTTGCATATCTCGATAAGTGGAAAGAAGGTACAAAATTCACTAAGGGGCAACGTATTTCCTACAATGGCATTCCATATATTGTGGGTGCAAACCATACTGCAGTAAAAGGTAGAACTCCAGATACAGAGCCGTTGTTGTATGAAGATATGACTAAGCCTAAGAAAGCAGAAAAGTGGGATGAAAAGAAAACCTATAACAAAGGCGATCTAGCAATCGCTAGAGAAATTGTATTTATCTCGAAGATTGATAACAACAAGGGTAATGAACCGGGCTTTACAAATGCTTGGGATTATTACAAAAACTAAAATATTACACAGTCATTTAATTGTATTTTAGATTAAATGGTGTATATTTAAGATGAAGCAAAACAACAATAAAGTACAGATAGCAAAGGCTATTCCCTAGCACAGGGAGTAGCCTATTTTTTGTTTAGAAAGGTGGAAAAAGATATGGCATTAAAAGGTATTGATATTGCTAGTTGGCAAAGCAATTTGAATTTACACAACATTGATTATGATTTTGTGGTTGTAAAAGCAACAGAAGGAACAGGATATATCAATCCATCTTGTGACACGCATGTACAACAAGCGATTGAAATGGGTAAATTATTTGGAGTTTACCATTATGCGAATGGTGCTGACCCTATTGCTGAAAGTAATTTCTTCTTACAGAACATTCAAGGGTATATCCGTAAAGGAATTTTAGTACTTGATTTTGAATCAGGTGATAATGCAGCTTGGAACATCAATCCTAATGGATGGGTAAAAACATGGTGCGATAACGTTTATAACCAAACAGGTGTACGACCATTGGTATATATTCAAGCAAGTGCTTTAGACAAAGTTAGTGGTATCGGTGATTATGGTTTGTGGGTAGCACAATATGCTTCCTATGAGCCTACATATTATCAAGATACACCATGGAATGAAGGTGCTTATGATTGTGCAATGAGACAATATGCAGGTGATAATGGACGTGTTTATGGATATGATGGCGGCGTTGATTTAGACAAGTTCTATGGCGATGAAGAAACGTGGATGAAATATGCTGATCCAAATGGTGAATATGTTGCACCACAACCACAGGTCCAAACATACGCTCAACCAGTTCAGAATGATGGCACTACATATATCGTACAATCTGGAGATACATTAAGTGGAATTGCAAGCATGTATGGAACTACATATCAGCATTTAGCAGAAATCAATGGAATCGCAAACCCTAACTTGATTCATGTAGGACAGGAAATTCGCATTGATGGTACTGCACCTACAACAAGTGAAGAGTACTACACAATCCAAAGTGGAGATACATTATCTGGTATTGCAGCTAAATTCGGAACAACTTGGCAATGGTTAGCAGAAGTAAATGGTATTAGCAATCCTAATCTGATTTATCCTGGCAATACAATTCGTGTTCGATAGGCGGTGATTTTATGCAAGATGGAATCAATCCAGTTTATCTTAGTTTGCTAGTATCTCTTGGTGGTCTAGTTGCTACCATTTGGAGTGTTAATTCTACAATCCATAAGGGTAACAAAGACCAAGCAAAAGAACTTGCCGAAGAACTTGGGAAAATGAACGCAAATATTACTTATGTTAAGGAAGGAATCACAGATTTAAAAGCCACAACCAGAGATGTAAGCAATCGTGTTATGTCTCTGGAAAACAGACTCGCTCAAACAGAAACATCCGTAACGTTTCTAACCGAACGAATCAAACGAGTAGAAGAAAGAAGGGATAATAAATGAAAGACAAAAACTATTGGAGTAAATGGGCAAAGGCAGCATGCAGACGTGCTCTGAAAACGGCTGCACAAACATTTGTAGCAACAATTGGAACAACCGCAACAATCGGTGCAGTTGATTGGAAACTTGTTTGCTCAACATCGGTATTAGCGGCTATTTTATCTATCGGAACATCTCTTGCAGGTCTACCAGAAGTAGAGCCTAATGAGACTGCTGAAGAAGATTTAAAGTAAGTTGATTTTCCATAATTCCTCCTCCCCTTATCGTGATTGATATTGCGGTAGGGGGAATTTTATTTTATATTTAATGCATGAACAAGAATGAAGAATATAATAAACGAAAATCGCAAATGAGACTGTATATAAATGTTGCATGCGATATCTTGGAGATTCCTACTCCATTTATTCACTATCGCATTCCAAAAGATTTTGTTAGTCGTATTGCAACAACAATCAGAAAGGGAAACCACTATCACATATACTTGAATGCTGATTATGAAGATGATGTTATTCTTTTCAATGGTTGCTTACATGAGTGCAGGCACGTATATCAGCAAATGGTATGCGACAGTCCACTTGCTTACGATATCGAGCCTAAAGAACTTGTGGATTCATGGAGAAAGAACTTAGAATCATACATTGGTAATACAGTAAAAGATTATGAGCTGCAACCTTTAGAGATTGACGCATACGCATTCGGAGACTATGTATTCAATACAATGTATGGAAAAGAAATTACCCCTAGAAAAGAGCCTTTACGTACACCTATGCATAAACGCATTGAAGAATTAAAGAAGGACTATCCAGAAGATTTTATAATGGAAGTTGCTAAAGATTATTTCAAAGTAGAATATTAAAAAACCGCTGATATAGCGGTTTTATTTTATATAGACTCTCCTTAAACATACATTATTTATGATAAGTATTTCAGAGTTCGATTTTGAGTATGTAGGCAGGGGCAGAGAGAATCGAACTCCCATCAGCGGTTTTGGAGACCGATGTACTACCATTGTACGATGCCCCTAAAATAAAAAGTGACGCGTACGGGATTCGAACCCGTGAATGCCGCCGTGAAAGGGCGGTGTGTTAAGCCACTTCACCAACGCGCCAAGTGCTTGTATAATATAGCATGTCTATAATTTCTTTGCAATCATTTTATTCAAAAAAAATAAATTTTTTTACTTGCGTTAAAATAAGTGCTTGTTTTAGCGCATATCTAGCGTAATTTTATTTATTTCATATAGGGGTCTGATATAATTACATCAAAAGAATCACTAAAAGGTATTGTAATAATATGTAGAAAGAGAGGTTTTTTATGATTGATTATAGTGAGGGCAGTGGAAAGCAGTATCATACTGGTGTTGGAAAAGGCGATGTTGGAAGATATGTATTCTTGCCAGGTGATCCAAAGCGTTGTGCCAAAATTGCGAAGTATTTCGATGATGCTGAACTTGTAGCGGACTCACGTGAATATGTAACATATACAGGATGGTTAAATGGTGTAAAGGTATCTGTTACTTCAACAGGTATTGGTGGACCGAGTGCTTCCATTGCGATGGAAGAGCTAACTGCAGTTGGTGCAGATACATTTATCCGAATAGGTACATGTGGTGGTATGGATTTAAGCGTGAAGAGTGGTGATCTAGTTATCGCAACTGGCGCAATTCGTATGGAAGGAACTTCTAAGGAGTATTCTCCTATTGAATATCCAGCTGTTCCAGACTTAGATATTGTAAATGCCTTGGTAGAAGGTGCTCGTCGTGTTGAACATCCATATCATACCGGTGTTGTAGAGTGTAAAGATGCTTTCTATGGGCAACATCGTCCAGAAACACTTCCAAATGGACCAGATTTAATTCGTAAGTGGGATGCTTGGCTCAAGATGGGTGCGAAGGCTTCTGAAATGGAATCTGCTGCTCTATTTATCGTAGCTAGTTATTTACATGTTCGTTGTGGCACTGTTCTTCTGACAGTCGCAAACCAAGAACGTCAAAGAGCAGGTTTACCAAACCCACAAGTCCACGATACAGACCTAGCAATCAAAGCTGCCGTTGAGGCGGTGAAGTATTTGATTGAACAAGATGGTAGTGCAGACTAAAAAACTCATTTGCAAGAAATGAGTTAGTCTCTAAGAGAATACCAATCAGTATATTTTCTAAATGCAGAAGGGATTGCAAGTGATTGCAATTCCTTTTTATTTACGAGATAGTAATGTTCATCTAATGGATGTTGGATTTCAGCTACCTTGATTTCATATGCACGCATGTGCCATTCTAAGTGTGTAAAAATATGTTTTGCTTCAGGTAGAGTTGTAATCCTAAGCGGTGTAAACCCTAAGGATTCAATATGACTAATCGTTTCTGATTTTGTTAGATGGGCATCAACACCAGGGAATTCATATAACCCTGCTAGAAGTCCTTCTTGAGGTCGCTTATGAATTAAGAATGATTGATCATCACGAATAATAAAGAGGGTACGCTCTAATATCTTTCTATCTTTTAAAGAAGAGCGATATGGGATTCTGTCTGTCATCTGATTTTGATATGCGTAACAGTTTTTATTGAGTGGACATTTTGTACATTGGGGAGCACCGTTTGGTACACAAACTGTTTCACCCAGTTCCATAATACCTTGATTAAAAGAGGCGTAACTAAGATTTGGCTGTTTACAACTGTAGAAGTCATTGAGTTTTTCTTCAATCATCTTCTTTACCTTTGGTAAGCGGATGTCTTCTATAATTCCATAATATCTAGTTAGTACACGTAGTACATTTCCATCAATTGCAGGTGCTGGTAGATTAAATGCAATCGAAGCAATAGCACCCGCTGTATAGGGACCGATTCCTGGAAGTTTCTTCAGTAGTTCAAAATTTTCTGGTAACTTACCATCATAATGTTCCATCAAATAGATAGCACATTTTTTTAAGTTTCTTGCACGACTATAATATCCAAGACCTTCCCAAAGTCTCATTAAACGATCATCATCGCAGTTTGCTAAGCTGGCTATATCGGGTAACTCCTTTTTAAATGCAAGATATTTTGGTTTAACAGCTTCAATTCGTGTTTGTTGTAACATAATCTCACTTAGCCAAACATCATAAGGATTTCCCGTATCACGCCAAGGCAAACTGCGTTTATTTTCGTCATACCATTGTATTAACTTTTTGATATCTGTATTTTTCATCTGATTCATTTTAGCAGATGTTGTATGGGTTAGTCATTTTAGATACAATATAATTGACATATGCAAGCATAATTTAATGGTAGAATGCAACCTTCCCAAGGTTGATGTGCGGGTTCGATTCCCGTTGCTCGCTCTTAAAATGAAAATGTTGGAGAAGAGTATTGCTATAACATATATTATAGATAACTTGCATCATTTTCCTTTATCTTTGGGAAACTTTATAAAAGGACATATATTTTATGAAACTAAGTGATTTCTTTGAGAAATATGTAAGAGTGTTTACTTGCAACGATTTAATCATTATTGGAGATGTCATTGACTACTATCCTGCTATAAGTACTGAGTCTGGTGAAGATGAAATTGATATTTTCCCAGATGGGATAAATCATATTATTCGTTTGAAAGAAAGTGATATTGTAGCAATTGAGGAGATATTCTTAGACTCAAACTCATAGTCCTCATTTGAATTGTGGCTACGGAAGACCATCCCAAAACTGTGTTATGGTTGCGCTAATAAGGAATATACAGTAATATCTATGAGTCTTTTATAGAAAACTGATTATACTGGTCGGGAATACAAAAGCTCGATCAGTTTTTCTTTAATGAGACTAAGAAGCAGAGGAGATTTATGAATTTTACAGATTTAGAACTTAAGGAGCCGATACTGAGTGCTGTTAGTAAGGCGAAGTATGAAACACCATCACCAATCCAAGAGAAAGCAATCCCTGTTATGTTAGAAGGGAAGGACATCGTTGCCTGTGCTCAAACTGGTACAGGTAAGACGGCCGCTTTTGCATTGCCAATTTTAAATAAGCTTGAATATAAGAAGAAACATCAGATTCGTGCGCTGGTATTAACACCGACACGTGAGTTAGCTGTTCAAATCTTTGAGAATTTTAAGAAATTTGGAAGATATTTAAAACTACGTGCATGCTGTGTGTATGGTGGCGCACCATCTGGCCCGCAAAGAAAAGCACTTCGTAGTGGTTGTGATATTTTAATTGCGACACCTGGTCGTTTAAATGACTTTATGGTTCAAGGTGAGATTATCTTAAGTGATATTGAAGTATTCGTACTTGATGAAGCTGATCGTATGTTAGATATGGGATTTATCGGTGATGTACGTACTATCGCTAGTCGAATCCCTGAAGTTCGTCAAACTGTTATGTTCTCTGCAACAATGCCAAAAGAAATCAAAGAATTAGCTAATGAATTATTACATGACCCAGTGGATATTCGTGTGGCTCCACCAGCAAGTCCAGCTGAAACAATTACCCAGTATCTTGTATACTGTGAAAAGGCAGATAAGAAGCGTGTCCTAAAGGATATGCTTGTAAGTCCAGAAGTTACTAAGGCCATTGTATTTACAAGAACTAAGATTGGTGCCGATCGTTTAACTAAGAAGTTAATCGAAGATGGTATTAAAGTTCTTACAATCCATGGTGATAAAACACAAGGTCAACGTCAGAATGCATTACAGCGATTTAGAACTAATCAAGTAGATGTATTGGTAGCGACAGATGTTGCGGCACGTGGTATTGATATTTCAGATATTTCACATGTATTCAACTATGATTTACCAGAGGAAGATGAGTCTTATATCCACCGTATTGGTAGAGCTGGAAGAGCTGGTAAAGAGGGTATTTCAATCTCTTTGTGTTGCCATGAAGAATTAGGTTTGCTTGCGTCAATTGAGAAGATGTTAAAGAAAGAGATTCCGCTAATGAAAACGGAATACTCTATCGAGTTAAAACGTAAGAAAGTAAGTGCTGGTAAATCAAATCGTCGTCCATCATTTAAGAAGAAGTCAGATTCTAGAAGTGGTAGTGATAAGAGTGAGAAGCGTGATAACAAAAAGAAACGTGATGATGGTGCATCAAAT
>CALBKL010000014.1 GCA_937895985.1 uncultured Solobacterium sp. | reverse complement strand
AATTAACACCTTTAACTTATATTATTTGTGTCGTTATTTTGTGATAATTGTTTCTCGTTGAACAATATCACTTTTCCCTTTGAAAAGATTAACTTTAAAACCAACATAAATACTACATAAATTATTAACCAAATCCCAAAGCGCATCCAACCATTTGAGAGGACGAAAATAGGTAATAAATCAAATGGGATATCATAAACGTAAAATATATTCTTCTTTTTCCAGATACGATATAACTTAGGCAAAATCACCCATAAAATGATTAGTATCGTATTACTGATGGTACTAATATCAACATTTCTCATATCTTCCCCTACATTATAAATAAAACTTGATAGTACCTTCATTATACCAAAAGAAAATAGGTACTTCATTACAGAAATACCTATCAATCATCATTTATTTAAGAGCTGCGTAAATACGTTTTACGTATTTCATACGTTCATTTTCTGCACAGTTGAAGAGTGATGTGAATAATGCAAAAATCTTTAACTTCGCTTTTGTGTTATATGTATCATCTTTTTCAACTTTGACGATTGTTACGTTTGCGATATCCAATAGTTCTTGTTCATCCATTGTTGCGCAATGTTGCATCTTTTCATTGAATTCATTGCGAATATCTTGATTATGCTTTGCCATAGTTTCACCTCTCTATAAGAAATCTTCTTCTTTTTTCACAGCTTGTACATTCACAGTTTCTAGTGTATCTACCGCCTGTTGTAATAGTGTTTCATAATCAAATTTTGATTCATAGTAAACACTCTTATCGACAGATGGTTTTGTGACTGGGTTTTTTGGATCAAAAATCGTACAGCAATCCTCAAACGGTAAGATCGATGTTTCATAAGTTCCAATCTTACGTGCCAAATCAATAATTTCAATCTTGTCATAACATACAAGTGGTCTTAGAATTGGCATATTTGTAACTGTATTAATGCAATTGATACTCTCGAGAGTCTGGCTAGCTACCTGCCCTACACTTTCACCTGTACCGATTGCTAGGCATCCATACTTCTTAGAGATCATATCCGCTAAGCGAAACATCATACGACGCATTAATGTAACTGCATATGGGTCTCCTGCATGCTTATAGATTTCCAGCTGTAATTGCGTAAAGTTAACAACATGTACTTTCATGTGACCTTGGTATTCACTCACTTGTGAAGCAAGTTCTAATACTTTATTCTTTGCATTTTCACTTGTATATGGAGGAGATGCAAAATGTACTGCTTCCACATGTAGTCCACGCTTCATCAACTGATATGCCGCTACTGGTGAATCTATACCACCAGATAACATTAATAACACCTTGCCATTGATGCCAGCTGGATATCCACCAGCACCAGGGATCTTACTAGATGTGATGTAGGTTTCATTGCTGTGGATTTCAACACGGATTGCTAATTCAGGATCATGAACGTCAACCTTTAAGTCCGTATTACGTAGAATCTCTCCAGCAACTTCACGATTTACACCATCACTCTTGAGTGGGAAACTCTTATCGTGACGTTTCGTAATCATCTTAAATGTCTTCTTATCACTTTCCTTAGCAATTCGAACACACGCTTGCTTGATATCTTCTAAATTACTATTCACCTTTTCCGTAAAGGAGAATGAACTAATACCAAACACCTTCTTTAATTTAGTTTCGATTTCTGCTGGATCTTCATCCGTTAATTTAATGTAAATACGATCGTATGTTTTACGATACGTTAGCGCAGGATAATCCCGCAACATATATTTAATATTAGTGAAGAGTCTAGTAATAAAGTCTCTTCGATTTTTACCCTTTGTACTTAATTCACCATAGCGAATCAAGACTGTATCATACTTAACCATATTGCGAAATAATCTCCTTTAATGAATCTATAAATGAAGCAATCTCTTCTTCTGTATTATGATACGTTAAACTAATACGAATACAAGAGCTTGCACGTCTGGAAGAATAGCCCATAGCACTTAATACATAACTTGGATCATCGGATTTAGATGCACAAGTACTTCTTGCGCTCACCATAAATCCTTTTTTATTTAATGCATTCTGCATAACTTCACTTGGAATCTTCTCGTATGAGAAGTTAACAACACTATTGACTGCATCACTTGGTTGATTAATTAAAACACCAGGTATTGTAGATAAGCCCTTCAATAATGCTTGTTGTAAAGTTGTAATGTAATCATGATACTTCTTACCATTTTCTAGCGCGAAGCGTAAAGTCTTAGCAAATACCATGTTTACACATGCATTCGAAGTACCACCACGAATACCATATTCTTGTTCACCACCATTAATCAGTGGCACAAATGGTACATGTACTTTCTTAACAAGAATTCCACTGCCTTTTAAACCTTCTAGTTTATGTGCAGAGATAGATGCTAGATCAATGTTTTTAAAATCTACATCAACTTTACCAATTGCCTGTGTCATATCAACATGCATATAAGCATGTGTATGTTTTTTAATATAATTTGCAATCTCATCAATTGGATTAATGGAACCCACTTCATTGTTTACTGCCATGATACTAACGATTGCCGTATCGTCAGATACTGCATCTTTCACTTGTTGTAAGGATACCTTACCACTAACATCAACCGGTAAATACGTTACTCGATAACCAAATACATGTTCCATTTGTAAACATGCATTCATGATAGAAGAATGTTCTACATTCGTTGTGACAATATGCCTCTTACCTGGTTGTGCAAAACAAACACCTTTGATTGCGGAAGAGTTTGCTTCCGAAGAACCTGAGGTAAAGATAATGTCATCGCTGTTTACACCCAAAAGCCCGGCTATTGCACTCCGGGCTTTTTCCATCATTCGACTGATTTCGCTGCCTTCATCATATAGGGATTCACTATTGACGTAATACTTATCTAATAAAGATTTATAGGTTTGTAATACATCTGGGTGAATCGCTGTTGTAGAAGCACCATCAAAATACACTCTATGCTGCACTCTTTGCATTCTCCTTAATCATAGATTCGTAGTTACCTGGATGAATCTTCTCTATCGTTGCGATTGCTGTTGTTAGAGCTTGTGTATATTCACCATTACGGAAACTTAATTCACTACGTGTTAACTCAGAGTCGATATCTGCGTAAGTTGAACGATAACGGTTACCAAATACGATTGTATTTTCAACCATCATAACTGTTCCAACAACGTTATTAACATTGTTATAAAGCTTATAGATAAAGTCTAATGCTTCTTGTAATGTTCCATTTAATAACTGCATATTTAATGGAACTTCTTCCATCAAGTTATCTAAACGATGGATATAGTCATTTGCACGGCGCATATCATCTTCATAGGCCTCTGAAATATTTGGAAGTTTATACTTACGAATCTTGACTTGCATCTGATTCATAACAATCTGTAACTTCACTAGTTGCTTCTTGCAACGTTCTTCATCACCAGAAGCAGCTTCAATACGTGTACGAATATTCTTAAACTCTGTATTGCATGCAACAATCTGTTCATTTAATTCCTTCAAGGAACCAACAACTGTACTAGCAGGCACTTGATAGTTACGTACACTATCCATTACTACAGGCATCTTAGCTTCAAGTTCTTGTAAGTGCGTCGTTTGCTCAGCAAGCTTCTCTTCTAAATCTGCGAAGCCAAAACGTGATGATGATTTCGCAAATGCTTCTTTTACATACGCCGCATTCTGATCTGCTTCATCAGCAAGCGCAGTAGATTCCTTTGATAACTCTTGAATCGCATCAAAGCTTTCACCTTCTTGTTTCACAGCCTGGTCCATCTCACGAAGTTTTGCCTTCATAGTATCAAGTGTTTCACGAACACCTAATGTAGACCCAGTCTTTAACTGTTTTAGAGATTCACGTAAGGACTCTGTCATCTGATTGAGGTTTTCTTCTACATTTAAGTGTTTCAAATACACACCACGATTACGGTTATGAATATAATCCTTGTGAAGAACTTCTGCCATATTAGGAATAACACCCTTAGCATCTTCCAATAATGAAGGCATATTCTCAATCATTTCTTCTAGTTCTGCCATGACTGCCTTGATACTTACAAGTTCACGGTTTGCCTTATCAAAATCACTGGAGAACATCCATTCTTCAAAAGTCGCAAACATCTTCTCAGTATCTACAACCTTCTGCTCTACTAAAGGCCAAGCAAAGTATAACTTTGGAGCATTTTCAGCAGCCTGTGCTTTTAAGGCACGGAATCGATTCTTTAAAGCAGTTACTTCTTCACGCTGTGCTGTTTCTTTTGCAAGAATCGCATCTAACATATTTTCAAGTGTCTTCGCATCCGCTTCTGTTGTAGTCATGGATGTCTCAATATCCTTGATAGTATTACCAGCCTTTGATAAAGTACCAGCAGAAATATAACGTTCTAAGTCTGCTAACTTACTTGTTAAAGCAGAAATACATGACTGCACCTCATCAAACTTATTCTGTGCTGAATTAACACGATCAACTGTATCCTGATTCACTCTACTTACGGCAATTGCTTTATTCATCTTTAATGACAAAGGAATTTGCTTAAGTGACTGATAGCGATTCTCTAATTCTATATACTCAGATTTATAACGACGTGCACGTACTGTAGTAACAATTAAAATGATTAACAGTAAAACAAAGATTGCACCTACGGCAATGATAAATCTGATATCTGATAATAATGTTAATATCTGATTCATATGTTTCCACCTTTCTTGTCATATCTTTTTTTATTTTACCACAGCATCGATATATTTGGGCATATGCTTATCACTTTCACATATCTTTCCATAATTCTTTTTTGTGTTTCACAAATGATTGTTTCTGATAGAACTTGTGAAAACAATTGACGTTTATACACACTAATGGTATTATATCGAGTGCGTTAAATGATGGCAGCATGTAGAGTCATGCGTAAGGCGTTATCAACAGTTAAACTTGTTCCTAAGTATCCTGCTGCAAAAGGTGAAAAGGCTCATGATAACACCCCGCATTGATGATCTGCACCTGTTATTGTTTCTCAGCCATATATAGGAGGAAACAAAACATGGCACGTTACACAGGACCTGTTTGGAAGAAAGCTAGACGCTTAAGCTTCTCCATCTTAGAAACAGGCGAAGAGCTTAAGAAAAGAACTTATGCTCCAGGTCAACATGGACCTACAAAGCGTATTAAGTTAGGTGGCTACGGTACACAGTTACGCGAAAAGCAAAGAATCCGTCACATGTACGGTTTAAATGAACGTCAGTTCTCTAACTTATTCAACAAGGCTTCCAAGATGGAAGGTATGGCAGGTGTTAACTTCTTAATCTTACTTGAAAGTAGATTAGATAACATCGTTTACCGTATGGGCTTAGCTAGAACACGTAAGGCTGCTCGTCAGTTAGTAAACCACGGTCATATCGAAGTTAATGGTAAGAAGTTAGACATCCCTTCAGCTTTAATCAAGCCAGGATCAACAATTGCTGTTCGTGAAAATGCACGTAACATCAAGGCAATCGCTGAATCATTAGAATCAGCTATCACAATCCCAGCTTTCGTTGAAGTTGATAAGGAAAACAAGAAAGGTACATTCGTACGTCTTCCAGAAAGAAGCGAATTGAACCAAGAAATCAACGAATCACTCGTTGTCGAATTCTACAACAGATAACAAGTGTAAAAAGTCAACGCAAGTTGGCTTTTTCTTTACCCAACTAAAAGCGCATCATAATAGATGTGTTTTTAATATTTTACTCCCCTATACTTTTCTAACAGGATATTAGACTGAAACAAGTAAGCTCATTGATGCAAACATGCAAGCAATATCCATCCATAGCACAGAAGAGCTAGATAGATGCTATTGTCTCTAATACATATGTATTTACTATTCTCTTATAATTGCCTATCTTTAAAGCATATAGCCTCTTCCAACAGGCGATATAAAATAATCCTTTTTAAGAAACAAAGATACAAAAATACCCACCAGAGTATTCACTACTTTAGTGGGTTTTCATTAACGATTTGTACAGTCAAAATGAACTACTTTTGTTTGACCATCTATAACATATTCAATTGTAATTCCTTCATCGGTATTTACATCCGTAACTAATGCAGATGCTAACTTACGATATTCTTGATACTTTTGAATCATTTCATCCGTATAACTTGCAGGACAATCACTTGTTAGAAAAACACCGCCAAGTAGAGCTTGAATCCGTGCTAAATCATCCTTTTGTTTATTTGACAAATGAATATTTTCTGTACGAATAAAGAATACATCTGGGTCATTCATAAACGCATGTTTATTTAATTGTCTACGATTCACGGTATTCACAATTGCATTCTTGGTAGAGATTCTTTCACGATGCAATAAACGCATATAGAAAACATCATCCCAATCCAAACCAACATCACATCCAATACGACTATATTCCACTAATCCAAAAGATGGCATTAATGGGACACCACAGGCAAGAATTTCTTTACCAATTGAAATATCTCGCAACAACTGCAATGCCCGTTTCATTCTCTTAGCACGACTTTCAGATGCATTTCCAAATGGAGCTGCGCCATATAAGAAATCTAGTTTAACTAAATCAAATCCCCATACGTCATAAACTTGATGGAATACTTTCTTGATATAGTCAATTACATCTGGATGATCAATATCTAACGAATAAAAGCCTGACCAATTAGCGCCTAAACACCATGGTTTTCCATGATGGTGCAAGAACCAATCTGGATGATTTTGATATATCGAAGACTTCTCCTCTGCCACAAATGGCGCAAGCCACAAACCTGCTTTATATCCCTTTGCATGTATCTCATCTACAAGTGCTTTTAACCCATTCGGGAATTTCACTGAATCCGATTCTAACCAATCTCCTACAAATAGTTCCCAACCATCATCAATCTGAAACAAGTCACTTGGTTGAAATACTTTATCACAACCAGACAAATCATAACGTATCTTATCTTCACTAATATCTTGATAGTGATTATACCAACTAGAATATCCAAACAATTTCTTCGTTGTAAGCGGCTTTAGATTGATTGCATCAAACCATGCTTGAAAGACATCTTCTTCACTACCTTCCGCGTAGAATAAATCAAATGCATGAAAGATACCATTCGTCTGTACACCCTTACAGTCTCTTTGAATTGTTAATTCAGATTTGTTTGCGTCATACCAAAATAACGTATATCCTGGATCTTCATCTAACGATGCAAACAAGCGAAATTTCTTTCCATCACGGAAATAGCACCATGATTCTCCATGAGTAATGCCCTTCTTTTGTGGGTAGTCTATAAAATGATAATCACCATAACGATCAAACCCATATTTCCGTAATAAATTTTTTGGAACTCTCTTTAGACCATGTGTATGGTCATATTTTGTAAGCTCTGGAGAAGATGTCCATGTTTGATATCCATTCATGAATATCTTTTCATCCTTTGCAATGGAAACAGATAGTTTCGCCTCCACTTTACCGAGTATCATTTGAGCAGTTGACACATGAATATGTAGTACATCATCCTGCCAGTTTTCATTGCCTTGTAATTTAATTTTCTGATCAACACTTTCTATTAACCACTGAACCTGCATACTTAGACCCTCACTCTTCTAACTGTTTTCGAATTTGTTCTGCTTTTTCATCCGTAAGAATAAACTTTCTTGTAAATAACACTAGAGCAAGCACTAATCCAATCATAGGTAAAATCGTCATCAGTAAACGCAATCCTAGTAATGGTGAAGAAAATGTTGATATTCCTTCCCCTAGTCCATCTTTGCTTGTTAAACCAATCAGATCCAAACTAACACCAGTGATGAATACTGCTAGGCCACTAGCAGCCTTTACAACAAATGTCTGCATGCTAAAGATTACAGACTCTTCACGATGACCCGTCTTTACTTCACCATAATCAACAGTATTCGCAAGAAAGACAGTTGTTAAAACAGTTAGTATACCATTGGCCACAAAGATCATTACACCAGGTACCATTAGCATTGTTAGAACAGATGAATATCCAAGTAAACATAATGCTAGTAAGAATGCATATCCAAATATTGCTAGACACAAGCCTAACTTAAAGATGATTGTATTCGATAATTTACTTCTAAGGATTGGATACACAGCCATCATACCTAAGATCTGAGAAATCCCACCAACAGAAGTAAATAATGTATAAGCATCCTTCCAGGTTGTTCCCCCAATATCGTATTTAAAGAAGTAGATTAAAAGATTCGATGTAATATATAACGCAGAATTTATCAGTACAATTGTAACAACAGTTACAATTG
>CALBKL010000013.1 GCA_937895985.1 uncultured Solobacterium sp. | reverse complement strand
TGCATGTTATACTCGTAGAGTAAGCGTAATTTTATATACATGACAATTAATCTTTCATGCATGTTGATAGGGGGATTTAACGATATGTTAGAGGTTAACAATTTAACAAAGAAATATAAGAAGGTAGCAGCAGTTGATCAGATTAGTTTTACAGTACCTAGTGGAAAAGTTGGTATTTTACTAGGGCCTAACGGTGCTGGCAAATCTACAACAATCAAGAGTATTGCAGGTTTACTGCGTTATGAGGGTGAAATTAAGATTAATGGTTTACCATCAAAGACGGTGGATGCCAAGAAGGTATTTGCGTATGTACCTGAAATTCCGGCTATGTTTGGAGCTTTGACTGTGATGGAGCACATCGAATATGTTCGTCGTGCATATCATTCTCATATTACAGATAAAGAAGTAGAAAAACTTTTGATTCGATTTGAAATGTTGGATAAGAAAGACAAACTTGGAGATGAGTTATCGAAAGGTATGATGCAGAAAGTGAGTATCATCTGTGCTTTGTGTATTAAGCCTGAGGTTATTTTATTTGATGAACCTATGGTAGGCTTAGATCCTGCTGCCATCAAGGAACTTAAAAAAGTAATCTTTGAAATGAAAGATAAAGGTGTAACGGTTCTTCTAAGTACACATATGCTTGAGATGGTTCAGGAGTTGTGGGATATTCTTTATATTATGGACCACGGTAAAGTAATTGGTACTTTCGAAAACGATGGAACACAGAATCAAAATATTGAAGACTTGTTCTTTTCTCTAACAGATAAAGAAGATGAAAAGGAGTCTCAAGAATGAATGCTTTAATCTACTTACATAAACGTATATTGATCAATGGATTTAAGCGCTTGATTCGAAAACCAGCTTTTGTTTTAATGTTAATTGCAGCGATTGCTTATTTTGTATTACTTACTGCTGGATATAAAAGTTTTTTCAATAAGATTGGTATCACAAACGCATCAGAATTTGTTGTGTTAATTATGGTGATACAACTGTATTTAGGTGTTCCAGGCTTGATACAGTACTTCAAGCGAAAAGGACTGTTGTTTAGAAAAGCAGATGTTCAATTTGTTTTTCAAGCTCCGATTCATCCAAAAGAAATTTTGTTGTTTAGTGGTCTGAGAAGTATTTTGGTTTCATCAATTTTCATGATTGTTTTCTGTATTTTTGGTTGTATTTTATATCCGGCAAGTACATTACAGTTTTTATTGTATGTAGTTGTTTATTTGGGTTTTGATTTCTTTATTGAAATGAGTTTAATTGTTTTATGCTATGGCAATGAAACTATTCCTAATAAATATATACGTTATTTTTCTTATCTTTTATATATCGTATTGGCTGCTTTAGCGGTTGGATTCATTTTACTTGTAATCGATCATGGCTATAGTATGACAATTGTTGTAGAGTATCTAAAGTCTCCATTTATCAAAATGGTTCCCATTTTTGGATGGAGTATAGGGTTATTGCAATGGATATTTTATGGCTATGATTGGAGTAATGTTCTTGGTACAGTGTTATTTATTCTATCCGCAATTCTTCTACCGTTTCTAGCGTATAAGTCAAAATGTGAAGGTGAGTATTATGAAGAGGCAGAGAAGTTCTCGGATGAATATGAACAAGCAATAGAAAATGCAAAAGCTGGCGAAGTATCTATTGTAGGTGCAAAGCCTAAGAAGTATATGCACGCATCGATAAAATATAAAGGG
>CALBKL010000012.1 GCA_937895985.1 uncultured Solobacterium sp. | reverse complement strand
ACATATTACTTAAAGAATCTTTTAGTTTGATACTCTAAAGAGTATATACATATTGATTTCTTTTATTCCCCATAAGAAAAAGGAGAAATCTTACGATTTCTCCAGAGTGGGATTATTTTGTTGCGTATTCAGCTGCAGCTTCACCACAGATTCTTCCACCTGTTAGAGCTGTCATTAATGTAACACCTTCAACGAGTGGATATGAGTTGTTATAGATTTCTGCAATTTCATTACCAGCGGCGTATAGACCACCGATAACTGTTCCATCTTGCTTGATAACTTCTAGATTAGAGTTAACAAGAACACCACCAATACCACCTAAGGATACTGGTCTTGCCTTAACAGCATAGTATGGACCATCGCCTAGAGATAACATGTACTTGGAATCTTTACCGTATACTGCATCCGATCCATTTGCACAATCTGCGTTGTATGCACTAATTGTCTTCTTTAATGCATTGGCATCAACACCCATCGCCTTTGCAAGATCTTCTACTGTATCACCCTTAAATACGGTACCGTTTTTAACACCATCTTCTAGTGCAGATCTAAACTCTGTCCATGGTTCATTCACACTAAATAGTGGTAATGATGGTTGGTATCCAACAGCTGTTTCTACATTCAATTCCTTAGAACCACCCTGCTCTACTTTCTTTACCATATCATCTGACATGATTGAGAAATAGTATTCACCTTGTGTCGCTGCGGCATTTGAAGATAGCGCTGTATCATAGTTTAAATCTTCTGGTGCAAATCTTGAACCACGTTGGTTAATCCAGATACTTGTCGCAAGATAGATTGCCTTTGCGATTTCATCTTTACCAGAACCAGGTTCGATTCCAGAGTAGGATGTTACACCATGATACTGTTGGATTGTTTTACCCTTACCAGCACCAATTGCTTGTGACATTGTTGCGCCATCACCTGTTTGTGTACCTGTAGTAAATGTAACGAGTGGGAAACCAACTTCCTTTTCAATCACATCTGCATTAGCACCAAAACCACCTGTCGCAAGCACAGCCGCATCACATGAAATTTCATATGTTGTATCAGAAGACTTCGCTACAACACCTGTAATCTTATTGTCTTCTGACTTTAGTTCTACTGCAGGAGTTTGGTAATAAATCTTACCACCAGCATTTTCAAACTGCTTTAATAGAGCCTGATAGTAGCCAAGCTTATTGGATTGATCTGCATATGCATGATATGTTGGGAAACCGTTGGCATGTGCTTTCTGTTCATTACCAACATAGACAAGGTCCATACCATTCTCTTCTAACCAGTCAATTGTTTCACCAGAGCGGTTAGCAATGTTATAGAACAACTGTCCATCATCCATCCAACAGTTATAGGATTGCCAATACGCAAGAATTTCCTGTGTTGTAAATCCTTAGAGTTAATACCCATTGGTCCACCTGCGATGACAGATACACCACCAATATTCGCAGACTTTTCAAGTAAGATAACCTTTGCACCATCTTGTTGAGCTGTTAATGCGGCAGTAATACCTGCACCACCCGCACCAATAACAACTACATCAGCAGTTAACTTCTCAGTCTTTGAGTCAGATGCTTGTGCACTATCACTACCAAATGAATCAGGATCACCACCAGCAGTTTTAATCGCATTCTTAACTGCTTCCTTAATCGCATCAGAAGTGATTGTCGCACCTGTTACACCAT
>CALBKL010000011.1 GCA_937895985.1 uncultured Solobacterium sp. | reverse complement strand
GGATAATATTGTCCAATTCACTATTTAAGCGATCAATAACGATATCAGGAACCTTACCCTCAAATCCATACATATTCATTGCAGTATCGTGACAAATCTGACGTAGCTTATCATCAGACCCTTCAATGATTGGTGGATATGTACCAGCAGGAACTGGGCGAACCTCTTCAATCAAGTCAAAGATACTATTCGGATTTCGTACTACTATCTCCTCAATTAAATCTGGATCATCTAGCCAAGCAAATTCCTTCTTCATTTCATCTGTTAGACGAATATGCTGATCAGGATTCTTCGTACGTAAACGTAAGGCTTCATCACGAATATAGAGTGGATGAATGGTACCACCTACACCTTGTGACATAATATACACATCACGGAAAACCTTTTGTTCAGGTGTACAATAATGCGCATCACTTGTTGCACAAACAGGAATGTTAAGTTTATGTGCCATACGAATGATACGTTTTTGTACTTCCTTTAAACGATCCACACTTGGAATACTACCTAATACAATTGAAGTAGAATAGTTTCCTAATGGTTGAAGTTCAATGTAGTCATAAAGTTTCATCGCTTCTTCTAAGCGAGCATCATCACCATTACATGCAAGTTCAAACACTTCACCATTTAGGCATGCAGACCCTAGTAATAAATTCTCTCGATACTTTTCTAGCGTCGAACGTACTACACGAGGTTCAGCAGCTACATCTGTACCCTCTTTTCCGGTTGCTTTACCATTGATTGCAAGAGTATTTGTATTAGACTCTGTAACAAGTTTATATAGTGCAACAAGACCATCATGATTCTTTGCAATAGCACAAATATGGCTACGTCTTACCTTCATAAATGATTTAGGAGACTGTAATTTTGTTTGTAAGTCAGAGATTGATTTTGCAGCAAACATATCTTTCGCATCCTTTAGTAAGCACAAGAATACATCCGCTAATGCACCAGCATCGAAGTCAGCACGGTGAGCTTCTTCTTCATTGTAATTTACATGATAATAACGTGATAAATTACCTAAACGATATGCTCTACGATCTGGTAATACAGCACGCGACATATCTAAAGTATCAATCACAACATTTGTTAATGGTTTTCTACCAATACGACGTAACTCTTCATTCAAGAAGAAATAGTCAAAGGTTGCATTGTGCGCAACTAAAACATCATCTTTGATGTAGTCTAAAATTTCATCAATCGCTTCCGCAAACGGCTTAGCATTTTTAACCATGTCATTTGTGATATTTGTTTTTGAAGTAATAAAACCAGGAATAGAAACTGGTGGCTTAATAAACATTTGCTTACGATCAATAATCGTTGAATTCTTAATACGTACAGCACCAAATTCAATGATATGGTCATAGTAACAAGATAAACCCGTAGTCTCTAAGTCAAATGATACATATGTTACATCTTCAAGATTTTCATCTGTTGCGTTACGAACAATTGTTAATTCATCATTTGCTAGATTAAATTCACATCCAAGCCCAACTTTAAAGTCTCTCTCTGGATCTTTCTTCTTTAGACCTTGTGCAGTATTATATGCCTTTACAAGGGACTGTACATCCGCATGGTCAGTAATGGCAATACCACGATGACCTAGGTTATATACATAGGTAACGATATCTTTGATATCGCAAACACCATCCATTTCAGATAGATTTGAATGCATGTGTAATTCAACACGCTTTGTTTGTGCCGTATCAACAATCTTTGCTTTTTCTAACTTTACAACATTAGACGCAATACAGGTTAAGTCCTTTGCAAAATTATCATAAGAAATCGTTCCATAGACACGAACATAATCACCATCATGAATTGATGAGAGATCCTCTTTCGTTACACCACGCCCTTCAAATCTTTTTACCGCAATCGCATCTGTACCATCAAATATACTAAATGATTGAATTGTTCTACCAGTCTTACGTATTTCAATGTAATCATTTCCAAATACTTCACCTTCGAATTGAATATCTACAATAGGATCATGTACATCAACTAAGCTTATTTTCTCAAAATCATCCATCTTGGTACGCTGGTATTTATAAGTTGGTTTCTCTTGTGGTTTTTCAACTTCTTCACTAACAACCGTTACGCTAACTTCCTTAATTTCATTTTGCATCACTGGAATTAAAGTTTCGGTTAAAACCGTCACACCATGCAAACCAATGGTACCTAAAAAGGACTCTACATGTTCAATATAACTACTTGCACGGTCGCAATCAGACGTACTAGCAAACGCATATTTGATAATGCACTTTTGCGCATCGTACTGGAAAGTACCACTTTCAAGAATGCGCATCTCTGGATTTGCTTGAAAGAAAACATCTAAGTATTTTCGAATCTCAACTTGGTTACAACGAGTCTGTTCTGGCTGTATGAACAATTGGATATTTGAGCCAGTAAGTTTTTTTAATTTATGATGAATTTCTTGATAACTCTCAAAAGATAATACATTTGGAGTATGTAAGTGTAATTCTAAAAGATTACGTGCACGAAATAATCGAACTCTCTCAATTTCAATCTCTTCATATAAATCATCTTGATTATCAATCTTCACTAAATCTTTTAAAT
>CALBKL010000010.1 GCA_937895985.1 uncultured Solobacterium sp. | reverse complement strand
CACGTGCAATCTTAGCTGACCCACGTATCTTAGTGTTAGATGAAGCGACAGCTTCCATTGATTCCCTTACAGAAAAGGCAATTCAAGATGCGATTGATACAGTGATTAAGGGTAGAACATCCTTTGTGATTGCGCACCGTTTATCAACAATTGTGAATGCGGATGTCATCCTGGTTGTTCGTGATGGTAAGATTATCGAACGTGGTACACATTCAGAACTTATGAAACAAAAGGGATACTACTACGAACTCTATACGCGTCAGTATGAAGAGATGGTAGTCGATACTGTTTCATAAATAAAGTGAAGGAGGTAAAACTTCCTTCATTTTTATAATATTGATAAATACAACTTTATAATACTAGAATTGTTGCTTTCTAAAAAGATGAAAAACCTATATAATATAATATGAAGATAAATATATGCATTATTTTTTATAACGGGATAGGGACTGGCTGAGTGAATAAAATGAAAGACACATTATATATTATCATTCCTTGCTATAATGAGCAGGAAGTCTTGCCAATTACTTCTAAATTATTTTTGGAAGAATTATTAAAATTAATTGAAAAGAATAAGATTAGCAAAGATAGTCGAATTTTATTTGTAAATGATGGAAGTAAGGATAATACTTGGCAGATTATTAAAGATTTATCAAAGAGTAATCCACATTTTCTTGGAATCTCACAAAGTAGAAATAGAGGACATCAAAATGCTGTATTAGCAGGGTTAATGGAAGCGAAAGATAAAGCAGATATGACAATCACAATTGATTGTGATGGCCAAGATGATATTACAGCTATGGAAAAGATGGTGGATGCGTATCATGATGGCTGTGAAATTGTATATGGTGTTAGGAGTTCAAGAGAAACAGATTCATTCTTTAAACGATTTACAGCACAGTCATTCTATAAACTTTTAAAGTATATGGGTGCTGACGTTGTTTATAATCATGCAGATTATAGATTGGTTTCATCGCGTGTTTTAAAAGAGTTTGCCAATTTTAAAGAAGTAAACTTATTCTTACGCGGTATGTTTCCACTTGTTGGATTCAAGAGCACATCTGTTCTTTATGAAAGACACACACGTATTGCAGGGGAATCACATTATCCGTTATCAAAGATGATTGCTTTGGCATTTGACGGCATAACTAGCTTGAGTATCAAACCAATCCGTCTAATTACATATTTTGGATTAATTGTATCATTCATCAGTTTTGTAGGTGTTATTTGGGCAATTGTATCTCGTTTTTTAGGAACAACAATTACCGGTTGGTCAAGTACACTAGCAATTATGTGCTTCTTAGGAGGAGTACAACTTATTTCTTTAGGTGTGATTGGAGAATATGTAGGTAAAGTATATTTAGAAGTAAAAAACAGACCACGTTATATCATTAGTGAACGAACATGGGAGAATGATCAGTAATATGGAGAAGATATTAAAAAGATTGATCGCTATATTCTTTCTCATTGTTTTCGTATCTATTATCATTAATAATACGTTCTTCAGTAATCTTGAGTATTATTGTAAAGTAACAACTGACTTATCAGCTAAAGCAGTACTTATGGCGGCTGTTGTACTAATTATACTCGTCTCTTTAACACATGCATTATTCAGAAAAACAGTGATACATTTGAATCATGAAAAACTATTTCTAATTGTACTTTTTGTTTTTTTTGTATTTCAAATTATATTACTTAAGAATACGTTTTTCTTAACTGGATGGGATTCAAATATTATCCTGAAGGATTCCTATCTCCTACGGGATTTAAAAATCGATCAATTAAATCAGTATTATTATTCATTATATCCAAATAATATACTATTGACTTATATATTTACGACAATTATGAAGTTAGAGAAGTTTATAGGTATTGTAGAATATCCAGATACTGTTTTTGGTTTGGCAATTGTTCAAAGTATTTTATGTACAATAACTGCGTATTTAGTATTCCGTATTATCTATCATCTCAAAAAATCATTTACTACTGCTTGGTTTGGGTTTGGGATGTATGTTGTATTAATTATTTTCTCTGGCTGGACAGGCATTGTGTATTCAGATGCAATGGGATTAATTTTTCCAACATTGATTATATGGTTTTATCAAAATAGAAATAAATTTAATAAATATATTGTTTGGCCATCCATTACTTTGTTGGGATTCTGGGGCTATCACATAAAACCACAGATTTTTATTGTATTTATTGCGATTGTAATGATTACATGTATTAACTTTTTCTTTAAACCAGAGAAACGACAGAAAGTGAAGAATAATTTTGGTGTATTTTCACTTGTGCTAGTAGTATTATTTGTTTCCTCTTCCACATACAAAAACCTACCTGAAAGGATGGGGTATAAACTGAACCATAAGTTAGAAACACCAATTCATCACTTCTTAATGATGGGATTTAATGAAGCTAAAAATGGTGGATATTATGTCTATGATGTAAAATATACATTATCGTATTATGGAGTAGATGAAAAAAAGGAAGCAATTATTACTAGATTAAATGAAAGATTACACCAGTATGGTCCAAAGAGAGTCGCTAAAATTATGCGCAAGAAGGCTCTCACTATATTCAATGATGGAACATTTGCATGGGGTTTTGAAGGTGGTTTCTATCGAGAGGTCTTTCCAACGGATAATCCAATCTCCTTAATCTTGAGAAGTTTTGTATACAATGGAGAGTATGAAATTGAAGATGGTAATCACTATCATATTACAAAAACAGTTCAACAGATTGTATGGATATCTTGTTTATTATTAATGGTAATCAAGGTAATACGACTAAAGAGATGTGATGAGGAAGATGATATCTATAGTGTTCTGTATCTATCTTTGTTAGGACTATTTTTGTTTGAAATGCTGTTTGAGGCAAGAGCTAGGTATCTATATACCTATGTTCCGCTATTTATTATAGTTGGATCAATGGGAATGAATGATTTAAGCCAGTTTATGAATCAGTTAATACCTAAAAAAGATAAACCTAAGGTGGAAGTGGCTGAAATCTAATAATTCAATATAAAGTATTTAAGTAGAAAGGGTAATATGAAAAG
>CALBKL010000009.1 GCA_937895985.1 uncultured Solobacterium sp. | reverse complement strand
TTGTTTTAAATTCATGTTCCACTTTATATTCTTGCAGTAAGCTTACGCTTTCTGTAATCGGATGCTTATATTCTACGTCTGATTTTAGACCACAGGTTAATGGATACTTATCGGCGCTATTCTTCATATCAAGTGACACAAAATCCAACAAGCCTTCTTCCAATAATATTCCTAACTTCTCGTTGTTTGTGCCATTCGTATCTAACTTCACTGCATAGCCAAGTTCTTTAATCTGACGAATAAATGGAATGAGCTCCTCTTGTAATAAAGGCTCACCACCACTGATAACCACACCATCCAACAAACCGCTACGCTCGTTGAGGTATGTAAGAATTTCCTCCGGTGCGATATAGCGATATTTCTCAGGAATAAACACAAGATCTTTCTGATTACAGAATGGACACTTCATATTACATCCAGCCGTATAAATTGTCGCTGCGACTTTTCCAGGGTAATCCGTAATTGTTGTCTTTTTTAGAGCACCAATTTTTAGCGTATGGAACGCAGTCGGCTCACTCGTTAAAATATGTCGAGAGTTTTCACAGGCAACGTTTAGCATCTCTTCAAACTGGTCGAAATCAACACCAGTCGCTAGCGCTGCACGACATTGATTACGGAAATCATATACAGCTGTCATCATTGTGGAGGCTTTATCAGTCGTATGTAAATGCTTCATACGATGGTCTTTTTCGTCTTGTACTGCACTTACATACCCCTGCTCAATAAGACGTTGAATACTCTTTGTTGTGGTACCCTTATCCACCTCACTGATACGTGTAACATCCTGCATTGTAATACCTTCATTCTCATTGATAATCAATAAAAATGTTAATTGGCCGGAACCAATATCATATGGCGCCAGCATCTTATCAAAATATTTTTGTGTATTGCGAAACAATACCGATAAATTCAAAATAAAATTACTCGTATCACTCATTCCGGATTGGAGCTCCTTATAGTTAGTATTTTATCATATTATTCTCTATTCAAAACCTTGTTCAAATGAAAAGTTCCGAAACATTTACTGTTCTTCGGAACTTGATTCAACATTTGGTATAAAGTGTTCAAAAATAAAGTAATCAAAGTACTTATGATTATCTTCTAACTCCTGCTTGGAACGGATTGTCCAAGCAATCGCTGGATTTTTAAATAAGCGATGACACAACATGCGTGAAAGGTTATGGCGATTGTGATGGTTATACGCAATAAAGTTTGGTCGCGTGATAAAGTTTGTTAAAAGATACTGCATAACCCTCATCGCTATAAACATCTTTCCTTTTGCTTGCGTATTTGGATATTCTGCAAGTTGTCCACGAATAATCTCTGGACGATTCTTACGATACCAGTTTACACAAGCTGGATGAAAAGACTCTATACAATAGAAACCACGATATTTTTGTAATAACCAATCTGCCTTACTACATAATGCATTGATATCCGTCGATGAATTCGCAACCTTCAACTCCACAATCAAAGGTACTTTTCCATCAACCAACTTTAATACATCTTCAAACAGAGGAACCTTCTCTTTACTTGTTAGTAAGTGATATCTCTGTAATTCTTCTAGTGGTAGTTCTGTGAGTACTGTATTAATGACTGCACCATTTTCATCACGTAATAATCTACCAGTCTTTCCATCGTGAAAAATAACAGGTACACCATCTTTGGTTAGTTGCATATCTAGCTCAATACCATAACCATTCTCTACTGCTTTCAAAAAAGCAGCCATTGAATTCTCTGGAATATTCCTTTGTATATCATGTAAACCACGGTGAGCATAATAGTGATGACGAAATCCTTCCCACTTTTCATCATTAAGATTCTGGGGATGAATCATCCATAGATAGAGTAAACAAATACTGATTACGATAATCATACCAATCATTGTATCTTACTCCTGTGTAATAAATACAAAGTGTGTATCATCAGAAAGTTCAGCATCATAGTAATAATGTTCATTAAATTTCTTAATGTCTTCAGGATCAGTGATGTGATTTTGTGCCATATACCAAATCATATCTCCACGTGCCATCTTTGCCTTGGTCGCCTTTGTAATTAGCTTTCCATTCTTGAATTCGCCAAAGATAATATTGATCATGCGATCATTTTCTTGAAGATAATCTTTAATACAACGTGAATACTCTTCGGACGCAAGATTGATAATCATATTGTCATTGAGCTCACGATAAAGCGCATCATTCCAATAGTCATATAAGTTACTGCCATCCGGAAATACTGATAACATTTCCAAACGATATGGTGTAATACCATCCATTGGCTTTAATACACCATAAAAACCAGAAAGAATGCGGAAGTGCTCTTGCAGATAGTCTAGTTCATCCTGACATAGAGAAGTCGCAGATAAATGCTGAAACGCAAGACCACTATAGCTAAATAGTGCAGGTGAAAGATTCTCATGTAAGTTCATCGTTTCAATCCGTTTCATATTTTCAGCTAAGATTTTATCGTTACAACGGTACATACGCTGTAGTTGTTCAGAACTCATTCCACGCAGTTTTTCTAGTAATGTTTCTGTCTTCGAAAGAAAAACTGGTGTTGTTTTTGGGGCTAAATCTTCATCTTGAATCATCTTTTTTGTTGGAGAGAATATTATTTTCATGTTCCTATTATATAATAAATGCAGAAATGGTGAGGATTACATGCAAAAATTTAATTCATTAACTGATACAACGATAGATACAAAACTAGAAAGCCTACTCTTAGATCGCAAAGCACCTCTTAGTGAAGAAGGTATGCAAAAGATACTAGAAGAGTTAACACTCTATATGGCAGGTGACCGTCGTTTCTATGTTGCCTTCTATCCAAAAGAAGACGCAATCAAAAATGACAGTATTCAAGCATCTAATATTGACCGTGTTGATTTAATGCAGGCAACTGATGGTGAAAAGTATCTTCCTGTATTTTCTACATTGGAAGGCCTACAAAAATTTAAACCAACACTACAAAAAGATGAACATATCTACATCGTCACAAAACAAGATATATTAGATTTCCTAAATCTAAACACAAAGGTTGCGGCAGCTGTATTAAATCCTCTTGAGGATGACTTATTATTGTATCGTATGCAACTACAGAATCTCATTCAAGTACAAGCAGAACAACTATAAAAAATAAGCTCGGGATAAACATCTCGGGCTTTACTTTAATATTTATTTTTCCTATCCATGTATGCATGGAAATTACGGAATATATCCTCTTGAAAAGATATATCTTCTTGACTGATTTCATCTTGTCTTGCAAAGAAGTTTTGTTGCGCATATTGAAATACCTTCTGCTCAAGATGTATGAGTTCTTTGGATATCTTTGCATCTGGACAGCATGTATCAAACATGTGGAAACAACCCTCATACTCTTTTAACATGATAGTCACACCAGCTTTATACAAGTGTTTCATATAGGTTACCGTTTCTTCATGGAACGGTCCTAATGTTCCTACAACCGTAA
The DNA here is from genome assembly GCA_937895985.1 of uncultured Solobacterium sp. Next base: position 3,651 of record CALBKL010000009.1, on the reverse strand, counting down.
AGGTCGGTGGTAGATTTCGAAAATCCTTTAATCTTGCAGGTGCACAGTACACTGGTACATCCTGTAGATTCCGTTTATATAGCTGCCAATGGAAGTACTTCTGTGAAGTCGTCCAGGCTAATGTTTCTTGTTTATTTTCGCTAGATGGGCGATCATCAATCATCGGATATAGCGGCATTTGAAATGCAATCTTCACTTCATTCATATCACGTGCATATGCAGATAACGCAGCCACCAAGCCACCACCTGCGCTTTCACCACCCACAAATAGTTGGTGAGGGTTAATATGTAACTTGCATGCATGTTCCCTCATCCACTTGAGTGTTAGATAAGCATCTTCTAAGGCCGCCGGGTATGGAGCCTCATAGCTCTTGCGATAATCTGGTAGTACCATAACTACATTTCCATTTGTTAGGAAACGTTCTGCATATGGATAGCACTCTTCAGGTAGTGCTGTTCCATATCCACCACCATGAAGCCATAAAAGACCTGTACATTCCTCTTTGCTAAAATGATTTGGATAAACAATACAGATACGCAAAGAAGAACCATCATTTCTTAGAATCATTTGTTCTTCCATATGGGTTGTTTTACCAAACCATTTCCCATAAAACTTACGTTTTAGATTTCTATCACGCTCTCGAATTGCAGTAATCGAATTGAGTAATGGTTGATTGTTCAATACCACATTTGCGTATTTTCGTAAATCACGATGAATCATATCCGTTGTTATTTTCATCATTCCCCCAATAGCGTATTTATTTTATCATAAATTACTATTTCAAATGATGTCATTCACCCTGTCTTAAAAACATCTTTAATTCTGCTAGTCTTTTCATCGCTGTTTTACGACCTTCTTCATAGACTGCACGAATTCTTGTACGATTATGTTCAATTCTACCAATGTTTAATGCTCTTTCTGGTTGAATTACAAATACGTTATTCTTCGTAACCTCTTCTTTGATATATGCAATTGTTTCATTATAGGTTTCGTGACGCGATTCTAAATCACGTACCATGTTTGGATATTTACGATACTTTGCACGAATTGCCCTCATCATTGGCTGTGGCTTTTTTACATAATTCTCTGGTTGTGTTAAGACAATTACATTCTTTTCATATCCCATCTCTTGAAACTTCTTAATAGGGATAGAATCAGAGATACCACCATCTAGATAAATATGTCCATTGATATGTACTGGACTTGCAAATACTGGCATTGACGCAGAAGCACGTACAAAATCTAATGATTCATTATTGATATCCTTAACATCGTAATAATATGGTTTACCACTTTCAATATCTGTTGCGACTAAATAAAACTTCATTGGATTTTTAGAGAATGTTACTGCATCCATTGGGTCTAACTTTTCAGGCAATGTATGATAGCAGAACTCCGCATTGAAGAAGTCTCCTGTTTTAATCCATGATTGAACACTTGCATATCTTGGATCCTTTGCGTATTTCATGTTATAGCGGAACGTACGACCAATCTGCTTACTCTTTAGATTTACGCCAAAGCACGCACCAGCAGATACACCAATCGCACCATCAAATGTAATATGGTTTTCCATTAACACATCGATAACACCTGCTGTAAAGATGCCTCGCATCGCACCACCCTCAAGAACTAGTCCTTTTTTCATACTTCATCACCTCAATGCGGTAAGTTTATCATAATTTTTTCTGATATCTTTTTGTTAAGCTCAATATTCACCAAAATAACATAATTCATTACTTCTCAAATATATCACCGGCATGCATATGTTCTAAAACAATATCATCTTGATTCATTTTAATTAAACATAAGCCCAAACTAATTAAACGAATTAATTTTTCACTCTCGTGAGCATCATCGATATGAAACATATCTTTAATTTTTCTAAGACGATACACAATTGTATTCCGATGCGTAAATAACTCTTGTGCAGTTTCAATTACAGAATGATTTTTTAATTCATAATAATATAGTGTTTCACAATATACCGTATGATTTTCTTTATCATACTCGTACATTCTTTTATATACATCAGGTACTAAATCAAATCGACTTTTCATCTGGTCCAACATCAGACGCAAACGATATCCTTCCGTATAGAATACTTTGGCCGAGAAAGTCCTATTTTGTAATAATGAGGTTACCTCTAAAATTTGTTTATAAACCTTTGGCAACTCATAGATATCTTTTATAACACTAGAGACAACAACACATACTTGGAATTCCTTTGCGATGGTCTCAAGTATTTCAACTTGTCTTTTTTCATGTATAAATAGCAGAATATTCTTCTGATATAAGAATGGACGTGTTCCTGCTAAAGCAGTTTCTAACTGTGCGTCTAATGAACGATATGACATCTGTAGATTCGTTCTATTTGATACATCAATAAGTACAAGATGTCCTTGATCCATCTGTTCAAGCCATGTGTTCGTTATTTGTAGTTTAAATAAAGCAGGATTCTGATAATCCCCATCTAATAAGTGTGTCAGAATCTCTTCTTCTGTATTTTTCGAAAGAAATTGATTTTCAATCTGGGCTAAGTATTGTTTTGCCAGGATCATTTCAATTTTATACATGTCATTATCACTGACTTGTTCTAAATGTCCTTCTACATCTACACAAAATAAATAACCGATATTTTTATGTTCTGCTCTTAGCGTTGAGACTCTACGTCTCCACGGGCTTTCTTCGATTGACAAAAATACTGGCTTCTTTAAATTTGGCTGCCAGTTTAAATTACGTACAACTTCATAAGTAATATGTTTACTCTCGATTGTTGAATCAAAAGGGATATCCTGAAAGTCTTCTGACTTATAATAAGAAACTACATGAAAGGCATCATCTAATATTAATATTGGGCATTTTAATAATATTGATGATATTTTTACCAGTCCATCTAGGTTAACACCAGTTAAAAACGCATCCACTAATTTTGAAATATCCATCCACACCTCCGATTATGCTGATAGCACAAAAAGAATAATCACTATTATATGTTCAGAACGGTTCATTATCAAATAAAAAGTTATATATTGATTACGTTGTTTTTAAAGGAGATAGTTATGTCAGAAGAAAAAAAGAACGTTAACATCTGGAAATCCTTACAGAAGGTTCCAGCAGGAACAATGTTTGTTCCATTAATTATTGGTGCAATCATCACCACAATTGGTCAAGGAATCTTCAATGTAGATATCTGGGCTGTATTAGGAAATCCTATGAAGGATATGTTCTCATCCTCTGGTCAGATGTTGATCATTGGCTTGATGCTATTCTTTACAGGTACAGGTGTTAAGGTTTCAGATTTGAAGTCAGCACTTGGTAGAAGTGTTCCACTGATTATTGTTCGTCTTGTAGTTGCATATGCATTATGTGCACTATACTATGTATTATTTGGATTTGAAGGTGTATTCGGTATTCCATTCCTAGCCGTTGCATGTGCAATCACAAGTGCTAACGCTGCACTATATATGGGTATTATTTCTCCATTCGGCGATGAAGCTGATAAGGCTGGATTTGGTATCATGTTGATTTGCTCAATGCCTCTATTGCCAATCTTATTCTTAGGTTTCTATGGAACATCCGGATTTGGTATCGCTCAGGTTATGCAGATTATTGCATTATTGATCCCATTCATCTTAGGTATGATTCTCGGT
>CALBKL010000008.1 GCA_937895985.1 uncultured Solobacterium sp. | reverse complement strand
ATGCATTCTTCATATATGCTGTTCTAGCACCCAATGAACCATCTGTAATTAACTTTAGAGGTCCAATACGGAAATAGTCATCACCTACATCAAAGGTATAACCATCATCTAAGAACTTTGAAAATTCCTTTGGATTATTGAACTCGCATTGTTCATTAACACGTACCGTCATATCTTGTTTGAATGCCAGAGATTCAAAGGCTCTTAACACTGGTTTATAGTCATGTGTAACTGCTAAGAAATCATCACTACCGACCGTTGTAACACCAAACTTATTTGCGTAACTTGCACCGATATGAATGTATTCTTTAATCTTTTCTTCGTCTGGTTGTAGGTATGCATTATGAATATTGTTTAATGCATTCTCTTCCACGAAACCATTTTCATAATCGATATTTCCACCTTCGACCTTTGTATGTTCTGTGATTCCAGCAGCTTTTAAAGCAGCTGTATTTGCGGATAAAACATGACCACACGCACGTGTTAATGCAATTGGAACTTCTGTACTTATTTCATCAAGCATCTTTCTTGTTGGCTTTTGGTGGTCTTTGAAAGATTCTTCATTATAGCCACGACCAAAAATCCACTCACCTGCTTTTGTTGTAGCAAGTTTTTCTTTTACCTTTGCGATAACTTCTTCATTCGAGTGACAATCATCTAATACAACATTAGATAAGTACATACCAAGTTCTGCTAGATGCATATGACTATCCACAAAACCCGGGACAACGAACATACCCTTTAAGTCAACGATTTCAGCACCATCCCCACAGAGTAATTCTTCGATCTCTTGATTTGTGCCAACTTTAATAATATATTCATCACTCGTCGCAAAAGCAGTTGCTGGATTTTGCCAAATATTACAATTGATATAACCTTTTTTCATATGTGATGATCTCCATTTCTTCTTAAAGATTATACTATTAACCCTTATTTCTTCATAGGGAATACTAAGGAAGCACTGTACTTTATATAAAAAACCCTTGCTATATAAAAAGTGGGTTTTCACCCACTCTTTAGACGTTCTTATAAAGTCTGCTTAACAACAGCTTCGAGTTCTTCTCTTGGCATGAAACCTAAAGAAGAAGCTACCTTTTCGCCATTCTTGAAGCCAATCATTGTAGGAATAGACATAATTCCATACTGTTGAGCAATCTCAGGATTGTCATCAACATTTACCTTTACAAACTTAATGTCTGTATAGTCCTTAGAAATTTCTTCAAGAACTGGTCCAACCATCTTACATGGTCCACACCAGTCAGCGTAAAAGTCTACAAATACTGATTTGTTATCAGCTAATACTTGGTCATATTCTGCTTTATTCTTAATAATATCCATTTTTGAATACCTCCGTGAACATATTATCGCATAAATATATTTGATACAAAAGAATTATGCCCTATTTAATTTTTGCGGCAGCTGCTTCATCTAGAATAACAGTTACATCTGGGTGATCCTGTAAAATACTTGCTGGACATTCTGTTGTCTTAGGACCCTTTATCATACCGTATACTGCATCAGCCTTATTTGCGCCTGTAGCGATTAAAATAATCTTCTTCGCACGCATGATTGTGCCTAAACCCTGGGTAATTGCAAGTGTAGGAACTTGGTCAATATCACCACCAAAGAAGCGAGCATTGTCCTTACGTGTCTGTTCTGTTAGTTCCATTGTATGTGTCAAACTATCGAACGCTGCACCTGGCTCATTAAAAGCGATGTGTCCATCAGAACCGATGCCAAGTACCTGTACGTCTACCACATACTTTGCCATTTCACTTTCATAACGTACGCATTCAGCTTCAGGATCTGCTGCTTCACCATTAGGAATGTGAATATTCTCTTCAGGAACGTCAATCTCGTTAAAGAGATTATCATGCATGAATGTATAGTAACTCTGTTCGTGATTACGTGGTAATCCAACATATTCATCTAAGTTGAATGTAATAGCATTCTTATAAGATGTACCATTTGTCTTATGATCTGCAATCATCTTCTTGTACAAACCAACCGGTGTAGAACCCGTAGCCAATCCTAATACTGGATTTTCCTTCTCTACAACCTGACGCATGATTTTAAATGCTTCTTCACTTACTTGGTCGTAGGAATCTGCGATAACAATTTTTAACATTTTTCTTTCTCCTTCTTTTTAGAATAGTGTTATTGAATACGCTGTTTGCCAGCTATCATTTACATCTAATAATATTGTTCCTTCACGTTTTTCAAATGGAACTTCATTCTTCTCAAAATCTGTATGTGAGTACCATGGCTCGATACACACAAACGGTGCATAGGGTGACCAATACGCAAGCCATGGGTAGCCCTGATATTCCACCTGTACACCATGAATACCATCCGTTAATTTCGTACAGGTACTACGTGGATTTTGGATGATGATTGTTTTCTTTAATGCATCTTTATCCAAAGCAATCACATCTACTTCTTGATTGTTTAATAGTTCCTTTTGATTCAATTCTAAACGGTATGCATCAAATGTTTTATCTTTTTCAAGTGGGCAATTGAATGCAGGATGCAATCCAAAGTTAAATGGCATTATACAGGTATTTCGATTTTCAATACGATATGCAATATCTAACTTCTTACCCTCCAAAGAATACGTAACTTCAAGTCGGAAGTGAAATGGATATTGTGCTAGCGTTTCTTCACAATCACATAGTTCCATTACGATTTGAGTATCGGTATGTTTGATACATCTAAATTCACTATTTCTAGCAAAGCCATGGTTTCCAGTATGATATTCGTTTCCTTTAATATGAAGAATACCATCCCAAGTTTTACCAACCATCGGAAATAAGATTGGATTTCTTCCAGCCCAATAAGTCTTATCACCTTGCCACATTGCTTCAATGCTCGTTTCACGATCGAAGAAACTATGTATTTCAGCTGCATATTCATCAATCGTTACTGATACAAATGAATTTTGAATTGTATACGTAGACATATATTCCCCCAACTCATTGGCTTTATTATAACACTTTGCATGATTTTTAAATTTCAATCCTTTTATAAAATTAGTTAAATTTATATTTTTTTCAAGATTTCAACTATATAATTGGACTTTTTTCACAGTTAGCGTGATAATTTTAATGTTCAAGGAGGAAATAACTATGTCATTTATTGACGGAATTAAAGAAAGAGCTAAACAAGATATAAAAACAATTGTGTTACCAGAATCAGAAGACGAAAGAACACTTCGTGCAGCTGCAAAGATCTTAGAAGAAAAGACAGCAAACCTAATTTTAATTGGTGATGAAGCAACTGTAAAAGCAGATGCAGAGAAATATGGCGTTAACATTGATGGTGCAAGAATCATCAACCCAGAAACTTCTGACAAGTTAGAAGAATATGTAAACACATTATATGAATTACGTAAGGCTAAGGGTATGACTCCTGAAGCTGCTCGTGAAGCATTATTAAGCGATCGCACAACATTCGGTGTCATGGTATTAAAGACAGGTGGTGCTGATGGTCTTGTATCAGGAGCTTGCCACTCTACAGCAAATACATTACGTCCAGCATTACAAATCTTACGTACAGCACCAGGTGCGAAGTTAGTTTCAGGCTTCTTCATCATGGACGTTCCAAATTGCGAATTTGGTTATAATGGAACATTTGCATTTGCAGACTGTGGTCTAAACCAAGATCCAGACAGTGAAAGCTTAGCAGCTATCGCTAACGATACAGCAAATACATTTAGAACCCTTGTAGGAGCTGAACCAAAGGTTGCTTTCCTTTCCCACTCCACAAAGGGAAGCGCAAAACATGCATTAGTAGATAAGGTTGTAAATGCGGTTGAAATTGCTCACCAACAATATCCAGATTTAGTATGTGATGGTGAATTACAGTTAGATGCAGCTATCGTTCCAGAAGTTGCCGCAACTAAGGCTCCAGGTTCCCCTGTTGCAGGTCAAGCAAACGTACTCATTTTCCCTAACCTTGATGGTGGTAATGTTGGTTACAAGTTAGTACAACGCTTAGCTAAGGCTGAAGCGTATGGACCAATGTTACAAGGTATTGCTAAACCAGTTAACGATCTATCCCGTGGATGTTCTTGGGAAGATATCGTTGGTGTAGTAGCCTTAACAGCTGTACAAGCACAAAACGCTAAATAATAATTAAGTGTATGCTTGCATACAAATAAAAATAAGAGATATCTGTACGGATATCTCTTTTATTGTATATAATTTATTCCTTATCCCAAGGAAGCAAGTTATCTCCCTTTACAAGATATGCATTCTCAGCGATTCTTGCTAGTGGTGTATCAGAATAAGAATCGGAATAGAAGTTTTCAATTGTTGTATCGTTGAATACTTCTCGATAACGACGCACCTTCTCTTCTCCATGACAATTGAGTCCACTATACTCACCCGTGTGCATATCTACTACACTGGCCATGCATGTTTTAATACCGACCTTCTTAGAGAAAGATTGAATTAAAAATTCTGGTGAAGCAGAAATAACTACATCATCTTCTTTCTGTGTATCTTTATACCACTGCTTTACATGGTCTAAATGGCTACTTGTATAGTCTTCAACTACTTTTTCCATATCTTCTACATAACGAAACATGCGATATAGATTTGATTTGAAAGTTAACTTAGGCACAATGTGTAGCACATACAAAAGTCCAAACCAAACCGTGCGCGGTAAATTGATTAATGTTTTAGGGCGATGTAGCCAAAGATATTTCACAAAACCCACAGTGGAATCACCACGGTAGATTGTATCATCCCAATCGTAAACGTTCATTGTAATCTCCATTCTGATTGCTTTTACAAGATAAGATATCTTTTTATAAATTGCAAGCCTAAAAAAAGATAGCCTAAGCTATCTTTTAATACTGACCCATTGCTGGAGGTACTGGAATTTCCTTTTCAGGAAGCTTAGCAATTGCTGCTTCTGTTGTAATAAATAAGCCAGAAATACTTGCAGCATTTAATAGTGCAGAGCGAGTTACCTTCGTAGGATCGATGATACCTGCTTCATACATATCAACCCATTCGCCTGTCTTTGCGTTGAAACCATGATTTTCTTTCGCAGCTAACTGCTGTTCATAGATTTCATTGCCATCAAAGCCAGCGTTTTCAGCTATCTGCATGATTGGCATCTTAAGTGCGTCTAACACAACATTGATACCACGTTGTACATCTACTACATCTGACTTTAATGTGGCACGCACATCTTTATACGCTTGCACTAATGCAAGTCCACCACCAGTCACAACACCTTCTTCAACGGCAGCCTTTGTTGCGTTTAGCGCATCTTCGATGCGTAACTTTTTTTCCTTGAGTTCTGTTTCTGTTGTTGCGCCAACCTTGATTAAGGCAACACCATTTGTAAGTTTACCTAGTCTTTCAGCTAGTCTCTTCTTATCATAATCAGACTTTGCATTTTCGATTGCTGCTTTAATTTCAGATACACGTTTAGCAACTTCAACACTATCACCTGCACCATCGATAATTATTGTCTTATCTTTGCTTACCACCACTTTCTTAGCAGAACCTAAATCATTCATTGTCATATCTGCTAAGTTCATATTTAAATCCTTCGCAAAGAAGTTAGCACCTGTTAAAACTGCAATATCTGCTAATTGATTCTTTGCATCATCACCAAAACCAGGTGCCTTTGTCGCTACAACATTGAATGTACCGCGTAACTTATTGATGATTAATGTACTCATCACTTCATTGTCATAGTCATCTGCGATAAGAAGTAATGGTTTATTGATTTTTACAACCTCTTCTAATACAGGTAAGATTTCTTGGATTGTATTGATCTTTTGATCTGTTACCAAGATATATGGGCTATCCATAGATACTTCCATCTTGTCTCTGTCACTTACCATGTAAGGAGAAACATAACCCTTGTCATACTGCATACCTTCTGTCATCTCTAAGACTGTTTCGAAGGAACGTGATTCATCCACGTTGATAACACCATCATTACCAACCTTTTCCATCGCTTCCGCAATAATCTTACCAATTTCTTCTGAGCCTGATGAGATAGTAGCGATGTTCTTTACATCATCGTTGGTTGTAACTTGGTGAGAGTTCTTTAATAAAGCATCTGCTACAACATTGGCTGCCTTTTCAATTCCCTCACGCATAAGTACAGGATTAGCACCCTTTTCAACTGCCTTAAGTCCAGCTGTAATCATTGATTGGGTTAAGATAGTCGCAGTTGTTGTACCATCACCTGCTAATTCATTTGTATTATTGGCTGCTTCATATACTAACTTAGCACCCATATTTTCAAACTTATCTTCAAGTTCTACTTCCTTAGCAATAGTTACACCATCATTTGTAATCACTGGTGAGCCAAAGGATTTCTCTAATACAACATTTCTTCCCTTTGGGCCTAAAGTCACCTTTACTGCATCCGCTAATTTATTAACACCGTCCAACATAAGTTGACGTGCATCTTTACCATACTTTAATTCTTTTGCCATAATAATTCCTTCTTTCTACTTTATTCTACAATCGCAAGAATATTTTCTGCTTCGATTAATAGATACTCTTTTTGATTTTCTTTGATTTCAGTTCCAGAATATTTTTTATATACAACCTTTTGACCAACCTGTAATTCCAATGGTATTAATTTCCCATTTTCCATCTTACCAGGTCCTACAGCCACAACAATACCCTTTCCAGGTTCTTCCTTTGGCTGTTCTGTCAAAATAATACCGCTCTTTGTTTTCTCTTCTTCTTTCGCTTTTTCTAAGACTACATAATCACGTAATGGTTTTAACATGTTTATTCCTCCTTTTAGCACTCTAATACATATAGTGCTAACATAAATTATCTTAGCACTTTCTATCACTGTGTCAATAAGAGTGATGAGGATAAAACTTTTCTTGTATAATAGGGTTGGAGTTCAAATTATGGAAAAATTGAGTTTATTATTGTTTTCAAATAGTGAATTTTTAATCTTGTTATGTTTTACCTTTGTGATATTGATCATCGGTTATTTTTTATATCAGCTATATTATTTTAAATCCGAAAAACATCACAGTATTTTATCACTCGTATTAATGATGTTAATCTATACTGTCATTTCTTCTTGGAAGCTTGGTTCAACTAGTTTTCCAACGACTACATGGCAGCCAACCGCA
>CALBKL010000007.1 GCA_937895985.1 uncultured Solobacterium sp. | reverse complement strand
ATGTACGTTCTGTTAATCTAAATCGTATGGAAGAAGTAATAGAAGAAAGAATTGATGAAGATACATGCATTACAAAGAGAATGTCTTTTGTGGAGTTGGCTTCTGTGATGAAGACATTGGAAGATGATGCGGTATTTGTAGCGGAGGTAATGCATGATTGTAAGTAAATTTGGTGGTTCTTCTGTAGCCAGTAAAGAACAGTTTGAAAAAGTAAAACGTATCGTAGATGCGAATGTGAATCGTAAGTTTATTGTTGTTAGTGCATGCGGTAAAGAAAACCGTGATGATTACAAGGTAACAGACTTACTATATCTTTTACATGCACATATAAATTATGGTGTATCCTATGAAACAATCTTTAATCTTGTAAAAGCGAAATATCAACGTATCTGTGATTCACTTGGCTTAAAGATTGATTTAGAAAAAGAGTTTGCAAGTGTTAAAGAGATGTTAGATGCGCATGCGCCTGTAGATTATATCGTTTCTCGTGGTGAGTATTTAACAGCACGATGCATGGCAGAATATTTAGGTGCAGAGTTTTTAGATGCAAAAGATGTTATCGCCTTTAAATATAATGGTGATTTTGACTTTGATAAGATTAAGCAAAATTTGGATAAGGTTATGGACGTGGACAAGAAGTATGTTATCCCAGGCTTCTATGGTTCTTTGCCAAATGGACAAATTAAAGTTATGAGCCGTGGTGGAAGTGATATTACGGGTTCAATCTTAGCCAATATCGTAGATGCGGAAGTCTATGAAAACTGGACAGATGTATCTGGTATCTTAGTTTCAGATCCACGTATCATTGATAATCCACAGCAGATTCCAGTGATTACATATAGTGAACTTCGTGGAATGAGCTACATGGGTGCCAATGTACTCCATGATGATGCTATTTTCCCAGTACGTGAAAAGAATATTCCTATCCATATTTTAAATACAAATGACCCAGAGAATCCTGGTACATTTATTCAAGATGATTGTGAAGAATACGATAAAGCAAACGGTACTTCAACCGTTACAGGTATTACAGGACGTAGAGACTACGCTTCCTTTACGGTTGTAAAGAGTCATAGTTCAACAGAAGTTGGTTTCTTACGTAGATTATTGTTTATCTTTGAGGAGTATCACATCTCAATCGAAAGCGTTCCAATTACAGTTGATACATTTACTGTGATTGTACAAAAGGGTGCAATTGAACAGTGCAAGTATGAGATTCTTGCAAAGATTAAGAAAGAATTAGAACCAGATGAGCTGATGTTAGAAGAAGACTTAGCGATGGTAGCCATTGTAGGTAGAGGTATGAAACAAGTACCTGGTGCTTCGGGACAACTTTTAAGCGAGTTTGGTAATCATAAGATTAATATTAAAGTCATTAACCAGAGTGCAGATGAATTATCTGTTGTGGTAGGTGTATCTAATTATGACTTCCACAATGCGATTCGCTGTATTTATGATAGATTTATTCAAGAAGAGAGGGAACATGCATGAAAATTGGAATTTTAGGTGCAACAGGCGCAGTTGGAAGACAAATGCTAGAATGCATCGAAGAACAAAACCTTGCGGTAGATGAATTGCGTTTATTTTCCAGCCCAAGATCGGATGGACGCGTATTATCGTTTCATGGCGAAGGAATCACGGTACAGGTTGTAGATGAGAATTCTTTTGAAGGATTAGATTATGTATTGGGCGCAGTATCCAATGCATTAACGAAGGAATATTTACCTTTGATTCAAAAGGCAAATGCAGTGCTGATTGATAATTCTAGTGCTTTTCGTTTACAGGATGATGTGCCGTTAGTAGTTCCAGAGATTAATGGGGACGATGCGCTGAATCATCATGGTATTATTTCAAATCCAAACTGCTCTACGATTATTGCGTTGATGGCAATTGCACCAATTCATCGCTTATCCAAAATCAAGCATGTAAATGCGACAACTTTCCAAGCTGTCAGTGGTGCAGGTGTTGAAGGGATGCGTGAATTACGTCAGCAGATTATAGAACTTGATAAAGGGGAAGAAGTTCATCCAAATGTCTTCCCAGCACAGATTGCGTATAACTGTATCGCCCAGATTGGATCATACCTAGAGGATGGTTATACAACAGAAGAAGCGAAGATGCACAATGAGGGTCGTAAGATCATGCATGCGGAGGATATGCAGGTAAACTGCACTTGTGTACGTGTACCGGTGTATCGTTCTCATTCCATTTCTTTGACAGTGGAAACAGAACAAGAAGTTTCATTAGATGCAATTCGTCAAGCAATTAAAAACTTCCCAGGTGTACAACTGATTGAAGACCATGTACCTACGCCGATTGAGACATCTAATCAAGATGTTGTCTACGTGGGTCGTGTCCGTAAAGATACAAGTCGAGCAAATAGTATTAGTCTTTGGTGTTGTGGAGATCAAATTCGTAAAGGTGCTGCCTCAAATGCGGTTAGTATCATGACTTATTTAGAACAAAAACGCTGAGGTTTCTGTTAGGGTATTTTAGTGAGATGTGCTAAAATATGGCATAGAGAGACAGAGAGGAGACAACTATGTTTAATAGACTATTTGGTGCTCTTGCGGTGGCTGTCGGAATTGGTGCAGTCGTTGCAGTAAAACTTTTAAAGGATCAGAAAGAAACAGAAAATAAAGAAGAAGACGATGATAATGAAGTGCGTTTTATAACTCTTTCAGATGGAGATGGTGTAGCACAACCTACTTATGACGCAAGTGATCGTTCTGTTGAAGTACAGGAAGTATGTGGTGTATATCCATATCTCAATCCTGACTTCGTAGAAGAATTGTTAACAGAAGCAGCTTCTTTAAATGGTATGTTTGAACCAGATACACTCGTTACGATTCATCACTACGTATCATTCGATAGCGAAAAGAACTTCGAAGCATTCGCAGACATTATGACAGCGGCAGGCTATGAGTGTTCTCAAGAGGGTATCACAAAGAAATTATTTGTAGAGGATGGTGCAATTATCAGCGATATCTTAAATGTCGCAAATCAAGCGGCTGTATTAAATGGCAGTTACCAAAACTACTCTATTCAAAAGTAGTTTTAACACGTTTTCATAAGTATAAAGTTGGAGTGAAAGCTTCAACTTTTTATACGATTGTAAGAAATTCGTAGAAAACAACGAGATTTAGGTCTGTAGTTTGAGTGTAAGTGAAAAAGAATGATATAATATGCACGCTTTGTAAGGATATAAAAGCTGCGTAAGATGTACAGGAGATAAGAG
>CALBKL010000006.1 GCA_937895985.1 uncultured Solobacterium sp. | reverse complement strand
GGTGTATATAATGCAGAATATGATTGTAATTTAGATAATATATGCTCACTCTCTTTACCTGAAATGGTTAAATGGTTGAATGATTAAAATTATATTATATTTAGAAATTGTGTAATTAGTTATTAAGGTAATTTAAAATAGCGTGGGGTTTTCAAAAAACACGCAATAAAATCTCGTGGGTATATAACTACTAAAAGGCAATATATTAAGGTGATTCTCTAAGGAATTGCCTTTTTCTTTTTGGGTAGTAAATATATCTTTTTAGATTTATAGTATTTAGACATTACTTTGTATATTTGGTATTAACGAGAAATACATACTATGACCTATTATTCAAAAACTATGAAAATAGCCAATAAGCTAATGTGATAAAATCATGAATAGCCATATAGGGATACCTCTGTTTCTATATAATTCTCCAGACAAGAAGATAATAGTATGGAGGTTTTATTATGTTTTGGTCTCCCCGCAGAAAATGAACACGATGATTTTTCGTGCCCAAAAAAGTTTATAGCTTATCCGTAACCCCATGAGATTTTAAAGTCCCAAAATATTCTGTCGACTTTTTATATGAAAAAATCCATATCAGAAAGTGATATGGATTCAATGACTATTTAAGAATATCTCTTAATACGATATTTGCGTTACGATCTGGTCCTACAGATACTAAGCAGAACTTTGTACCTGTGTATTCTTCGATGAAACGTACATACTTTTGACAGTTAGCAGGTAACTCATCAAATGTTCTAGCATTAGATATATCTTCTTGCCAGCCATCAAAATATTTATAAATTGGCTTTGCCTTAGCATAGTCTTTTAGAGAGGCTGGAACTGTATCATATTCTTTACCATCAATTTCGTATCCTACACATACAGGTAACTTTTCATAGCCTGTTAGGATATCTAGTTTTGTAAGAGCCATCTCTGTTAGACCGTTTATGAGCACTGCTTGGCGTACGACTGGTAAGTCTAACCAACCAACACGACGTGGTCTTCCTGTTGTAGCACCATACTCTGAACCTTTTTCTCGTAAAGCGTGTGCATCATCACCTTGTAACTCAGTAACAAATGGTCCTTCACCAACACGTGTGGAGTATGCCTTTGTTACACCAATGATATGGTCTAATTTACGTGGAGATACACCAGCGCCTTCGCATACACCTGCAGCTGTAGGGGATGAGGAGGTAACATATGGATATGTACCATAGTTGATATCCAACATATTTGCTTGTGCACCTTCAAATAAAACAACTTGTTTTGCGTCTAACGCCTTGTTGATTTTATCTGTAGCATCACAGATCATTGGTAATAGACGTTCTCTATACTCTTTGAATGTAGCAACCATTTCATCGTAATCAAATGGTTCTGCGTTAAAGAGTTTAACGATTTCTTCGTTCTTCTGTGCAAGTACTACTTTTAATTTTTCTTGGAATACGTCCCAATCACGTAAATCACAAACACGGATACCGATACGTGTGTATTTATCGGCATAACATGGACCGATACCATTCTTGGTTGTGCCAATCTTACCAGCTCCAGCACGTAATTCCTGTAATTCATCAATCTTTACGTGATATGGCATAAGAAGGTGAGCACGGTCACTGATCTTTAAGTGATCACATGTAAATCCTTGTGATTCTAATGTATCAATTTCTTTGAATAATACGGATAGGTTTACAACGACACCAGGTCCAATAATGCATGTAGCATCTGCATTTAAAATACCTGATGGTAATAAGTGTAAAATGATTTTTTTATTATTAACGACAACGGTATGGCCTGCGTTATTACCACCTTGGAAACGAACTACCATATTGACGTTAGTACCCAATAAATCTACGACTTTTCCTTTTCCTTCGTCGCCCCATTGGGAACCTACAACTACATATCCTGACATGATATATCTCCTTTAACGCAACAATAATATCATATATATCTAGAATATAGGCAAAATAGAGAAAAATTATCAGTGTTTATAGTAAAATGGGTAAAGAGGTGATGAAAATGAGTGAAAGAAACGCAAAAGGAAAAACACCGGAAGACTATGGCTTCCGCATGCCTAATAAAAAAGGTATTCAGAAATTTGAATTACATGAGGGCGCAAGCGTCAAGAAAGTAATCGGTATTGTATCGGGTAAAGGTGGTGTAGGTAAGTCATTTGTGACATCTATGCTGGCATCTATGATGCAAAAGAGAAATCATAGAGTAGCTGTCTTAGATGGCGATATCACAGGTCCATCCCAAGGCAAGTCTTTTGGAGTTACATCAAAGGCAGAAGGCTTTAAGGGTACTATTTATCCAGCAATCACAAAGAATGGAATGCAGTTAATTTCATCGAATATGTTGCTTGATAAGGATGAGACACCAGTTATCTGGCGTGGGCCAATGGTAGCTTCTATTCTGCAACAGTTCTATTCAGAAGTATTATGGGAAGCAGTAGATTACATGTTTGTAGATATGCCTCCAGGAACAAGTGATGTTCCATTAACTTTATTCCAATCTGTACCACTTGATGGAATTATCGTAGTAACAAGTCCACAGGATTTAGTATCCATGGTTGTTGAAAAAGCTATTAACATGGCATCAATGATGAATATTAAGGTATTGGGTCTTGTTGAAAATATGTCTTATGTACAATGTCCTAACTGTGATGAGAAGATTTATGTCTTTGGTAAATCACATGCACATGAAGTTGCGCAGAAGTATCATTTGCCATTACTTGCACAGATTCCAATGAATCCAGAGATTCCAGCTGCTGCAGATAAGGGTTGTATCGATGAAGTAGTCGTTCCAGAATTAGATGTTGTAGCTGAATTCATTGAAAGTATTTAAAGTATTCACGTAGTGTTCACACAGTTTTACTAAGATACTCATAAGGAGGATGTTCCATGACAAAGATTCTAATTGTAGATGATGAAGCAAAAATTCGCGAACTGATTATCAAATATGCAAAACACGAAGGTTTTGAAACAGCTGAAGCTGCAGATGGCATGGAAGCAGTAGAACTATGCGAAAAGAATCAATATGATCTTGTTGTTATGGATATAATGATGCCTCACTTAGACGGATTTTCTGCAGTGAAAGAAATTAAAAAGACGAAGCCACAATTACCATTTATTCTATTGTCTGCATTAGGCGAAGAATATGACCGTATTCATGGTTTTGATGTTGGTGTTGATGATTATGTTGTAAAACCATTCTCTTCCAAAGAATTAATGATGCGTATTCATGCTATCTTAAAAAGAGTACAGCCAGTTGAGACTGTATCAAATGAGCAGTTCAAAGTGGATGATTTGGTAATTGACTATTCTGCACGTACCGTTACAATTGAAGGCCAACGTATTCAGTTATCTCCAAAGGAATATGAATTACTAGTCTATCTTGTAAAAAACAAGGGCATTGCGTTAACACGCGAACAACTCTTACAAAATGTTTGGGGTTATGACTTCTTTGGTGATGATCGTACCCTTGATACGCATATTAAACTATTGCGTAGGAACTTAGGTGATTATGCAAAGTATATTATCACATTGAGAGGAGTTGGCTATCGTTTTGAAAAAGTTGATGCCTAAATCAAAAAAGAATATTAGTCTACGCTGGAAGATTGGTTTATATCTTTCTGTGTTCTCATTTGTACTTGTGGCTATCGTATTTATATTTCAAGCTGTTCTACTAGAGCCGATGTATGAGGCAAGTAAAAAGCGTACGGTAGAGAATGTATCAAATGCAGTAGTAAATGTCGTAAAAGAAGAAGATGATGCGGATGATATTGAACAATATATCAATATTGTTCAAGAGACCAATGAAACATGCATTCGCGTATTACGAGAATCTAATATCTTTCCAGGTACGTATGAAGATACGTACTTTGAATCTGATAGTGGAAATCTAGGTTGTCGTTTATACAAGATGTCTTCCAATGAGATTCTAACGCAGATAGCAAATGCTGAGAATAGTGGCAAGGGTGAATCAATGGTTGTACAAGATACAAACTTGATTACACCAACCAATGGTGAACGTTTCCGTAATATTACGTATACACGTATTATTAATGATCATGATGGTAATAAATCAATCGTTATGGTTTACAGTAATATCACACCAATTTCTACGACAAAGAAAACATTGTCGATGCAGATGTGGTATATCTTGGTAATTATCTTGCTTGCAGTACTAGTACTAACGTATATTATGTACCGTACGATTGCACGTCCATTAATTTTAATTAATCAATCTGCAAAGTCATTACCAGAGGGCAAATATGAACGTGTTACAGTACAAAACTATCGAGAAGCAGAAGAATTAAATGATACATTATTAACAGCTGCTGAGGACATACAGAAGGCTGATAAAGCGAAACGTGATTTAATTGCGAATGTATCACATGATTTACGTACGCCATTAACAATGATTTCTGGTTATGGTGAGATGATGAAAGATCTTCCTGAAGAGAAGACAGATGAAAATATTCAAGTAATTAT
>CALBKL010000005.1 GCA_937895985.1 uncultured Solobacterium sp. | reverse complement strand
CATCTGAAGAATCTATCGGATCTGGTATTAGACGTATTACATCTGAAACAAAGTTTGATGCATATAAGGACTTCAAAGATGAAGAACAGTATCTACTTGAATGTGCGAAGCTAATGAAGCTACAATCATGGCAAGGATTTAAAGAAAAGCTAGTTGCACTCCAAGAAGAGAATGCACAACTTCGCAAAGAAAATGATGCACATAAACAAGCAGAATTATTATCTTCAGCTGATACAGCTGTACAGAAAGCTGAAACAATCAACGGTTTAGCTTGCGTACTACTTCAATTAGATGGATTTGATACAAATAGCTTAAAGGCATATGCTGAAAATGTGCGTAATAAGCTTTCGGATGGATTTGTCTTTGTATCAAATACAACAGATGGTAAGGTGACATTTGTATGCGCTAGTTCGAAAGCCGCAATTGCTAAGGGCAAGAAGGCTGGTGATATTGTGAAAGCTGCTGCACAGCTAACTGGTGGTAATGGTGGTGGTAGACCTGACATGGCACAAGCTGGTGGTAAGGATACTTCCAAAGTACAAGAAGCACATGCATTAGTAAGAGAAATTCTTGCTCAATAATCATGTTTTGAAATAGGTATCATTTTGATACCTATTTTTATGGTTTTCATGTTACAAACACAATGAAATGATGCGGTTGTATATACTTTTTGTAAAATTTGACATAAAATAACTACAGAGATGGAGGTAGTCAAAATGATGAAACAAAATAATTTGACTGAAACGATGAGCTTTAATTCTGAAGAGATTCGTCGTGAAACAATCCACGAAGTTTTAAAACAGGTAGAAGCTTCATTAAGTGAGAGAGGATATAACGCTATCAATCAGTTGGCTGGTTATTTGATCTCAGATGATCCTGCGTACATATCTTCACATAACAATTCAAGAAGTTTGATCCAATCCGTGGAACGTCATGAAATTATTGAAGAATTAGTTCGTTTCTATTTAGAGGCACATCATTAAATGACACGCTATCTAGGTTTAGATCTTGGTAGCGTAACTTGTGGTGTCAGCTTTAGTGATACTGGATTTATTGCAAGAACAATCGAGACAATTCGCTTTAAACCAGATGATTACAATATGGCATTGGATAAAGTGCTAGATATTGTTGATCGTGAAAAGCCGGATGTGATAGTACTAGGCTTACCACTATTATTGAATGATGATGTTGGTCCTCGTGCACAAATCTGTCTGGAGTTTGGTGAGGTTCTTGAACAAGAATCCGGTATTCCTGTTAAGATGCAAGATGAACGTTTTACAACAGCTGTAGCTGAAAGTATTTTGCTAGAAGCTGACGTATCAAGAAAGAAACGTAAAAAGAAGATTGATCAGTTGGCTGCGGTGCAAATACTGCAGACTTGGCTAGATCGCAATGTAAAATAAGGCGGCAAAACGCCTTTTTTAAGGAGAGATGATAGTATGATTGAAAACAACACAATGATGATTACTGATGATGCAGGCAATGAACGTGAAGTTGAAATTCTTTTGACGTTTGAAAACAACGATAAGACAAAGAAATATGTATTATTCACAGATCCTACGGATGAAGAAGGCAATGTTTATGCATATAGTTACAATGAAGATGGCTCTATGGATGAAGTTGTTGATGAAGAAGAATGGGAAATGTGCCAAGAAGTTTTAGGTGCATTTATCAGTGAAGATGATGGTGAATAGGCATGGCTAAACGAAGAAAGAAGAGAAGTTTAATTCCTTTATTACTTATTTTAATTTTGGCTGTCGGATGTGTAAGTTCCTATATTTATTATTCCCAATCGATTAAAGCTGTTTCAGATACTTCTGAAGAAGTTGAGTTTAAAGTAAATACTGGTGATACATCAGCCGATATCTTACAACATCTAAAAAATGAGAATCTAATCAAAGATGTGAATGTTGCAAAGCTATATATTAGACTCTACGAGCTTAATAATTTCAAGTCTGGAACATTTACGTTAAATCGCAATATGGATTTACAGGCGATTTTAGAGAAATTAAATAGTGCAACAGCAGCGGCAAGTGATACTGTTTCTGTAACCGTTACAGAAGGGGATTGGGCAAAGCATATCGCTGAAAAAATTGCGGCAGTTACCAATGTCAAAGAAGACGAATTACTTCAGTTATGGAATGACAAAGAATGGATTTCATCTTTGAAGTCTACATATCCATTTATTACAGATGAGATGTTCCAAGATAATGTTCGTATTTATTTAGAGGGTTATATTGCACCAAATACCTACGAATTTTATAAAGAGACAACTGCGAAAGATGTAACTCTTAAGATGTTAGACCAAACAAAGGTTGTTTATGAAGCAAATAAAGATGCGATTGCTAAGAGTAAGCTTTCGATTCATCAGTTATATACCTTGGCAAGTATCGTACAGTACGAAGGTGGTGGCGATGATACAACACTCCGTACAATTGCAGGTGTATTCTATAATCGATTAAACCAGGGTATGTTATTACAGTCTAGTGTAACGGTATGTTATGCAATCGATTTTGATCGTCAAACAGATAAGTGGCAAGCTTGCGAAGTTAATGCGGAATTTGATTCACCGTATAATACTTACCTACACAAAGGATTACCTCCAGGACCAATTGAGAACCCTGGTGAGAAGGTATTTAAAGCTGTATTAAATCCGATTCAAACAGACTATCTCTACTTTGTGGCAGATACAAAGACGGGTGAAGTATTCTTCGCTAAGACACTTTCAGAACATAATCAAAATGTGAAAGATCATGTTAATTTAAATGATTAAAAGTACTGTATGTTATCTTGTTCATGATGAGAAGTGGTTAATGTTGTTGAGAAATAAAAAACAAAATGACTTAAATCACGGAAAGTGGATAGGTGTAGGCGGAAAGCTAAAAGAAAATGAAGCACCATATGAATGCATGGTACGTGAGGTGATAGAAGAAACAGGCTATCAAGTACAATCTGCGCTATACTGTGGTATCATTCATTTCCATTATAAACATCATGAAGATGAGGAAATCTATGTATATCAAACGATTGATTATGTTGGTACCTTGCATGAATGCAGCGAAGGTACATTAGCGTATATACCTAAGAAGGAGATTTTAGATTTAGAACTTTGGGAAGGTGATCGTATCTTCCTAGAGAAAATGTTTCGAAACGAAGTTCCATTTTCAATTCGTTTATACTATGACGAAAATGAGATACTTATTAAATCAGAAGTGAAAGAGGCAAATACGAATGAGTAAACCGATTATTATTGGCATTGCCGGTGGTAGTGCATCTGGAAAAACATCTATCTCTGAAACGATTAAGAAGACGTTTGCGGATAAAAAGTCTGTACTGATTATCCGTCAAGATGACTATTATAAAGATCAAGCACATAAACCAATGGAAGAACGTATTAAAACAAATTATGATCATCCATTTGCGTTTGATAATGACTTATTGATTGAGAATATTCATGATTTAATTACGAATAAAGTGATTCGTAAACCAATCTATGATTTTGTTAATCACACACGTAGTAACGAAACAGAAGATTGTTATCCATGTGATGTCTTAATTCTAGAAGGTTTATTTGTATTAGAAGAAGAAAAGATTCGCAATTTACTAGATATTAAGATTTTTGTAGAGACTGATGCGGATATTCGATTTATTCGACGTTTAGTTCGTGACGTAAAAGAACGCGGTAGAACATTAGAGTCTGTTGTAAATCAATATGTAGGAACTGTTAAACAAATGCATGAAGCATTTGTGGAACCATCAAAGAAATATGCGGATGTTATCATTCCGGAAGGTGGCAAGAATACGGTTGCGATTGATTTACTCACAACAAAAATCAGTAGCGTCATCACGCACACAATGCTATAATAACCAAGCGTAAGGAGTAATAAAATGGCTGAAGAAAATAAAACATATCTTACTGAAGAAGGTCTAAAAAAGTTACAGGATGAATACTACCATCTTGTCCATGTTGTTCGTGAAGAAGTTAAGCAAGAGTTAGCAGAAGCACGTGCACAGGGTGACCTTTCAGAAAATGCTGACTATGATGCAGCCCGTGATGAGCAGGCAAAGGTAGAAGCACGTATTGCAACTTTAGAATACATGCTACGTAACTATGAACTTATTGATACGAAAAAGGCTGGTAAGAAGTCAGCTGTTCATATCGGTTCTAGCGTAACATTATTCTTCAATGATACTAAGGAGGAAGTTACTTACAATATCGTAGGTTCAACAGAATCAGATCCTTTAAACGGGCGCCTATCTAATGAAACACCATTAGCACAGGCAATTCTAGACCATAAGGTTGGCGATGTTTGTGAAGTACGTGTCGCAAATCCTTATACAGTTGAAATTGTTAAGATTAAGTAAGGAATCACTAAGATTACAACAAATACAGTAAGTGGAGGACATATGAGACTACTACTTACTGTTTTTTTATGTTTTATCATTTTATCATCTGGTAAATTCAACATTATCGATATAAATCAATACAGTAAATCTTCAATTCGAGTCACGGTACATGGTGCTGTATTAAAAGAAGGTGTGATTTCTCTAGAACCATATACAACAATACAGGAACTATTATCGAAAGCTGGTTTAAGCGAAAATGCAGATATATCGAGTTTGAACCTAGAGACTATTTTACATGATAAAGATGTATTAACAATACCAACGAAATCTA
>CALBKL010000004.1 GCA_937895985.1 uncultured Solobacterium sp. | reverse complement strand
TGATCTCTGATGCGCTAATGGCAAAGGGATTTGAACCAGGCTCTAAGTTTATGTTCGGTGGACATGAAATCGAAATCTATCCTGATGGAAGTGCACACTTAACCGAAAGTGGAAGTCTAGCAGGTTCTACAATGCGTATGAACGAAGGACTTAGAAACCTAGTTGAAAGAGCTGGTGTTCCATTTGATTCTGCACTTAACGCAGCAACAATTAATCCAGCAACATTATTAAACATGCATGATCATATCGGCAAACTGTGTACAGGATATGATGCTGATATCGTCGTATTAAACGATGACTATAGTGTTGAAGAAACATACTGCAAGGGTATTGCACAGATTCATTAAAGGATAACAGTATGCCAACAAATCCAAACAAGAAAAAACCATCAATTTTCGATGATGGTAGCCAACAAAAACGTGGAGCGATTGCAGGAAGAAATATATATATTGATGACAAAGGTCAAACAATCATGTATATCTCTCGCACACAAACAGGCTATATCCTAAAGGAAAAAGATGCGAAGAACTTCAATCTTTACCACAATCGTATTGCGCTTGGTATCGCAGTAGCGATGTTACTAATGAGCTTTACAAATGATTGGAGAATCTCCATCATTGCCGGTATCGTACTATTTGGAGTACTACAATATCGCTTTGTAAAATCTTGGTTACCAACATTACCACAGATTCCAAACTTCAAGCCAAAACAGAAAAAGTCCTTTATTGAAGGACTTGTAGAAACAAATAATAAAGGTCGTTGTATTCTACTTGCTGTATTGTATGCGATGTTAGGTGTGTTGCTAGTAGTAAACGGAATTATCATTAAAAGTGATATCGTTATCATTATCTTTGAAGTAGTTACTATGCTTGCATGTTTATACATGAGCGCACAGTACGTTATCGCAATCTCAAAAATGAAATAGTCAAAAAATGAGTTGAGAAAATTCCTCAGCTCATTTTTTCGTTCGTTTCTTTCAATATAATACTTCTTGGAGTGCTTTGTATAGGCCAGCCATTTCCTGTATATCCTCTTCCGTACTACCTGCAAAAATACTACTTTCAAATATATTCTTTTTAACTCTTGAGATGAAAATTAACTTGTGATGACTTAGATGAATTTCTAATACTGTTTTCATCTTATTTTGATTGATTGCGACAGATTGTACTTCCTCTTGATATTCTCTACCATCAACCGCATCAATCAAAATGGTCTTTTCACTAACCTGTACTGTATATTTGCGGATACAATATCTTTTCACTAAACTCATGATTGAAAAGCCGATGATTACGCCCAATATCGCAACCCAGCCAAATCCTGTTAATGATTTTGATAAGGGGTGATAGTCAGGTATGAAATACCACA
>CALBKL010000003.1 GCA_937895985.1 uncultured Solobacterium sp. | reverse complement strand
CATCAAAATAATATGTTAGCGTTTACAAAGTGTCAAGAGAAAAAACCTTCTTTCGAAGGTTTTTAAACTAGTTTATTTTGATTGTTTGAACTTGCGAATAAAGATAAGGGCAGCGATACAGAACGCTCCGATTCCAACAGCACCATACATCATTACATTTGTCGCATCAGATGTCTTTGGTGTAGGTTTACTTGGTGCTGGTGTAGGCTGTACAGGCACCGGTGTAGGTGTTGGTACATAAGTATTTGTAACTGTAAAGCCATCTGTAAGATTGCCTTCCACACTTGCAGTGTAATTTGTATAAGTATCTTCCGTTACACTGTAATGAATCGCATTTCCTTGCAGGTCTGTAACTGGCATTGTAACTGTCTCTTTCCAGTTATTTGTTGCGTTTAATACAATTGGACTACCTGTTTCAATTCCATTCGCTAAAACATGTAATGTTACTTCATCTAGCATATGAATTGGATCTGCCCAAACTTTCTTTACTTCAAATGTCTTTAACTGACGATATACAAAGATCACTTCAATCGTTGTATTACCAATGACTTTACCTGTTACATTAGCTGGTGTTTCTACAAGTTCATATCCAGCGATTGTCTTTTCAGTTGCAGTATATGCCGCATTTTCAAGACCATTTGTAATGACTGTTTCCTGTGGTGCTAATTCATTACCTGCTTGATCTAAATACTTGCTAACGACATCACCTCTAGGTGCACGTCTTGCATTTGAACTTAATGTACCACCATTCACCGTAAGATTATGCTGTGAAGTCTTTGGTTCTTCATTATTAATTTGTGCTTTGAGCGCTACAGGAAGGGTGTTATTTGTAACGGTCGAAGTATCCTTTACAATGATTGGTAAATCTGGTCCTAAACGATATTGTGCCGCAATATTTTCGTCATCCATACTAATAATTTGAACGACCACCTTTGTTGGTTCAATTGAAAGAATCTTTGTCTTTACCCTCCTCTTAGGGAAGAATACTACACCATTTCCATTTGCACGTGTGGCTGCTGTATCAGCTGTCATAAAGCGGAAGTTTTGAACATTTGCTTCTGTACCTACCGCAATACGTGTTGTATCGAATTCAACTTTTCCATCTGTTAGTTCATAAGTCAGAACATCACCTGGCTTTAGTGGTGCACTATCAGGGTTGTTACTGCCCGAGGAATAACCACTCGGTGTTAGAGTTGCAGCACGAATTTCATCTGAGGAGTTTGTCTCTAAGTTGATTGTGCCATCCAACACCAAGAATGTTGGAACTTTATTTTGGAATGTACGTCCTGGAACGTTTTGTGAATTACTCGCTAGTTCTGTTCCATCATAGAGAATCTTCGCTACACGGTTGTAAGCTTGATTCTTAATAAAGTGATTCGAGCGAACGTTTCCACCAATATCAAAGTTAACTTCATCATATTCACCATTGAAGGTAACAGTTAAGTATGTATTCTCAGTATACTTATTGTCATAAGTTGGATTGATGACATCACTAAATGTATCTACATAGTGATCTTCATAATGTACACTCAATTTACCAATTACTTTTTTTGCACCAGTCGCATCTGTTGTAGTAACATCAAGCCCATTTAATGGGTTAATATTGATGTTTTCAAAGTCATAGCGTATGGTATCACCCGCATGAACTTGACCTGTTACTTCAGCGTGGAT
>CALBKL010000002.1 GCA_937895985.1 uncultured Solobacterium sp. | reverse complement strand
ATTATAGTAGTATAGTTTTGTTTCTAGTGTCAACGACATTCAAAATCTATAAAAGATTTCGTAAACTTTCTGGTATCCAGTCAAAACGAGAACTACACAACAATGTTTCATCAAGATGAACACCCATCGGAATATGTCTTTCTGGTTTATGGAAATCGCTTCCACCACTTACATATAATTCATTCTCTTCACAATAATGAAAGAGTTTAACCGATTCCCTCATAGGAATACTTGGATGGAAACATTCCATACCATCTAACTTATCTTTCACTTCATCAATATAGTGATTCTTTCGGAATGCATCATATTCAAAAATATGTGCCAAAAATGCTTTCCCACCAGCACGATGAATCAAGTCAATCGTTTCATCGAACGAAAGATATGTATCCCCTTCATTGATAAAAAACGGACTATCAGGATTTGATAATCCTTGTCTAAAGAATGCTTTATATGTAGGGTAATAACTAACAAACATAGGATTGTTATCAACTAGTTCCTGATACATCACCTTCTTTGAAATCCCTTTTTCAAATGAATTTAATGAAAGTGTATTATTAAAAAGATAACCTTGTCTGCACGCACATTCTTGAATTCTATTAAATAATAATTTTTCAATACGTTCTAAGTTTTGCTCACTATAAAAATCTTTATACCATGCATTAATAACTGATGGATTAATCCCATAACCTAATAGTTCGACAATCTCTCCTTTATAACTTGTGGCAATTTCAGTACCGGGAATGCATGGAAATTGAGTGTAATCAAAACACTCATACGCTAATGCGTGATTATGATCTGTAATACTAAAAGGTTGGATGGAAGATAAATGAAGGGTATCAAGCATCTCTTCAATGCTTAATACCCCATCTGACTTTGTCGTATGAAGATGAAAGTCAAACATTAACCGAATAATTCAGTCACTTTCTCTTCGTTCCATCCAAAGAAGTATGTGATGATGAATGCAGCTACAATAGCAGTTACATAACCAACTAAGTAACCTAAAGCGCCACCTTCATTAACAATTAAGAATCCTAAGATACCAGATACACCCTGTGCAACAGAACCTACATGGAATAAGGAAATCATAATACCACCGAAACCAGCGCCTAATGAAGCTGTTAAGAATGGCTTACCTAATGGTAATGTAACACCATACATTAATGGTTCACCGATACCTAAAATACCAGCAGGTACAGAAGCTAGGATAGCTTCAGATAACTTCTTGTGATTCTTCTTAGCTCTTGCAAATAATGCGATAACAGCACCAACTTGTCCTGCACCAGCAACCTGTAAGATTGGTAATAAGTAGTTAACACCATGAGTAGCACCATTTGGATCATTCATAATTGTATGAATTGGAGTGAATGCACGGTGTAAACCAACAGATACTAATGGTAACTGTAATGCAGATAATGCATACGCACCGATAAAGCCTAACTTATTTAATAATACATCAGCTAAAGCAAAAATAGCCTTTGTTAATACAGCACCAACTGGCTGTAAAATGAAGATAGCTAAGAATGCTGTAATTAATAATGAGCATAATGGAGTCAAGATCATATCTAATGTATCTGGAACCCAACTTCTTAACCAACGTTCTACGTGAGCAATTACGATACCAGCAAATACAGCAGCTAAGATACCGCCAGCAGCCGCATCAAATGGAGCACCAGTAATTGGTAAGTTGATACCAGCTGCAGGATCGCCAACCTTCATTAATAAAGGCATAGCAGCGTTACCTACGAACATTGCACCCATCATACCACCAAGGATTGGTGAACCCTTGTATTCCTTAGCAGCGTTCATACCAATGTAAATTGGTAAATAAGCAAATAATGTCCAACCAGCTGTATTAAGTGTTAGATACCACCAAGACTGAGCGATAGCTGGATCAAGTTGTACAGCAGCGATACCTGGAACTCTGAAGAATAGCTTCAATACGTTTAAGATACCGTAGATTAAACCAGCACCAGCAATACCTGGTAATGCTGGTAAGAAGATATTAGCAAAATGCTTTAAGAATACCTGTACAGGTCCGTTGTGCTTAGCCTGCTGAGCAGCTTTGTTTTCCTTAGCACGTTCCTGTAAATTGATATCACCTAAATCTTCATTGTGAACTTCTTTACGTTCATCTGCGGAGATACCTGTAATTGCAGAAACCTCTGCACCAATCTTTGTAACCTTACCAGGTCCAAATACGATTTGAAGTTCTTCGCCATCAACAGTTCCCATGACGCCATCAATCTTCTTAACGCGTTCCAAGTCAACTTTAGACTTGTCAGCTAAAGTTAAGTGAAGTCTTGTCATGCATGTAGAGTTTTCCTGAATATTGGACTTACCGCCGACAGCTTCAACAACTTCTTCAGCTATTTTCTTGTAGTTTTCCATGTCTATTCCCTTTCTGAATAACCTGAAGTATTTCAGGTGGATTTCATTGCTGAAATCGCTTTCGTTATTAATTGCATTTTAACACAATTTCACAAAATTTTACGAAATTATGGAATTGATGAAATTTTCTTTCATGTTTTGGCAAAGATAAAAGGAATAGAACTTGTCTATTCCCTATAATACTAAGCCTTTTGAATTTCTGGAGCTAAACGCTTCTCATCAATTTCGGCTTTGATAGCTGATAAGAATTCTTCAAGAGACATCTTTGTTTCTTGACGAGAGCCATAGCGACGTAAAGTAATACCATTGTTATCAATTTCACCATCGCCTACTACAACTTCAATCGGAAGTTTATTTGTCTGTGCTTCACGAATACGATAACCTAGTTTCTCATTACGATCATCTAATTCTGTACGCACACCAATTTTACGTAATTCTTCAACTACTTTCTTCGCATATTCACCATGTGCTTCTGGTGATACTGGAATCACAACTGCCTGACGTGGTGCTAACCATAATGGCAATATACCCTTTGTTTCTTCTAGTAAGAATGCAATGAAACGGTCAATTGAGCCAAGAATTGCACGGTGAATAACAACAGGTCTCTTCTTTTCACCACCATTTGCGACATACTCTAATTCAAAGCGCTCTGGTAACTGATAGTCTAACTGAATTGTAGATAATGTTACATCATGACCTAAAGCAGAACGTACCTGTACGTCTATCTTAGGACCATAGAAGGCAGCTTCACCTTCTGCTTCATAATATGGAACATTCATTTCCTTTAAAACTTCACGTAATTCAGATTCACTTCTTTCCCAAAGTTCATCATTACCAAAATACTTCTCTGTATTTTCCTTATCACGTAAAGAAAGACGGAACTCAAACTGATTTAAGTTGAAGTCCTTATATACATCCAAGATTAACTCCGTTACTGCTTTAATTTCAGAAGCAATCTGTTCTTCTGTGCAGAAGATATGAGAGTCGTTCTGTGTAAACGCACGGGAACGCTCAATACCAGTTAATGCACCTGATGCTTCAAAACGGAAGTCATTGGCAATCTCGGCAATGCGGATTGGCAAATCACGATATGAATGTAATTGTGACTTATAGATAATCATATGTTCAGGACAGTTCATAGGACGTAATACAAATTCATCGTCATCACGTTCCATAATTGGGAACATATCATCCTTATAGTGAGCAAGGTGTCCAGAAATCTTATATAACTTTGTACTAGCAACAGATGGTGTTAACACATGCTGGTAACCTCTAGCAATTTCCTTATCCATGATGTAATCGGATAATAAACGTCTGACTGTCATACCATTTGGTAACCAAAGTGGTAAGCCACCACCGACAATTTCTGAGAACATGAAGATCTGCATATCCTTACCAAGCTTACGGTGATCTCTTTGTTTTGCATCTTCAAGATCTGCTAAGTGAGAATCTAAATCCTCTTGTGTTGGTAAACAAACACCATAGATACGTTGTAATACCTTGTTGTTTTTATCACCTTTCCAATATGCGCCAGAATGCTTGATTAACTTGAAGTAACGACAGTTCTTTGTAGTATCTGTATGAGGACCACGACATAAGTCAGTAAAATCACCCTGTGTATACATAGAAATGTTTGTGCCTTCAGGCATACGATTAATTAAGTCAATCTTATATTCGTCATCCTTGAACTGTTCCAAGGCTTCCTCACGTGTAATTTCTTGACGAACAATACGCTTGTCTGCTTTTGCACACTTCTTCATTTCTTTTTCAATTTTAGGTAGATCTTCATCACGAATAACATCATCACCTAAATCAATGTCATAGTAGAATCCCTCTTCAACGACAGGACCAACCCAGAACTTCGCTTGTGGGTATAGATGTTTTACAGCCTGAGCCATTAAATGCGCACAACTATGATTTAGCGTATTTAATGAAGCATCTTCTTTAAAATTTCTCATAATCTCCTCCTCGTATGGGGCAAACAAAAAGCGCCCCTTTCTTTGAAAGGACGCTATTAGCGCGGTACCACCTTAATTCCAACGATAAACGTTGACACTTTATATCTGTAACGTAGAACTACGGTAACTCTTTCGAGCACTGCTCCAAGGTAGTAATACATATATGCCTCATATTCCTTCCAGCAACCGGAATACTCTCTCTATCAGCACTATACATATCGTGTCCTTTTCAATGCATTTGATATTCAAATTTTAGACCTGCTTGTGTTAAACGTCAAGTTTAGAATAAGCTCATTTGATTACTTTCTTGTAATCCCACTAAACAACCCATGTGCGAAAGTTTTACTAACATGGAAGAAGATACCTGTGTACGTTTTATGATATCCTCTTTGGATAAGAATTCACCCTTTTCACGTGCCTCTTCAATTGACTTAGCAACGTTAACACCTAAACCATCAATCACCGTAAATGGTGGGATAATCGTCTTTGGATTATCTGGTGAAACTCTAAACTCAGTCGCAAGTGATTTATATAAATCAACATTAGAGATGTTATAACCGCGTGCATACAATTCTTCACATACTTCTAATACATCAAATAAAGACTTCTCTTTATTTGAAACGGGATTTTCAGGATTACGTTCAGCAATACGTGTACTAATATCATTCATACGAGTACGAATCACATCGATACCCTTAGCCATCGTTTCAATTTCATAAGTATCACAACGTAAAGTTAAATACTGAATATAGAAATTGAGAGGTTCGTGTACCTTGTACCATGCAATACGCATGGCCATCATAACATACGCAACTGCGTGTGCTTTCGGGAACATGTACTTAATCTTCTTACAAGATTCAATGTACCAATCTGGAACCTGGTGCTCAATCATGGCTTTTTCCCAAGCTTCCGTTAAACCTTTACCCTTACGTACAGATTCCATAATCTTAAAGGCATCTAGTGAATCAAGATTGTGGTCTAAAAGATACGTCATAATATCATCACGACATCCAATAACTTCATCAATCTTATGTCCTTGACGGATTAGTTCTTGTGCATTACCAGCCCATACGTCAGTACCATGTGATAGACCAGAAATAATAACTAAATCTGAGAACTTCTTAGGCCGTGTTTCTTCAAGTACGCCACGCGTTGTACGTGTACCAAATTCAGGTAAACCTAGTGCACCTGTTTCTTTCTTGTAGATTCTCGTATCTGCTTTTAATGCATCATCGCACGAGAACAAGGACAAGGTTTCAATATCATTCATCGGAATATCCAATGGCTTAACCTTAGCAATCTTCTGCAACAATCGCATTGCGGTTGGATCAACGTGACCTAAAATATCAAACTTCAAGACATTATCATGAATATCGTGGAAGTCATAGTGTGTTGTTTTCCAAGCTGAAGTTGGATCATTTGCTGGATATTGTACTGGTGTAAAATCTTCCGCCTCATATTCATGAGGAATAATGATAATACCACCAGGATGCTGACCAGTTGTACGTTTAACGTTTTGACAACCGTGTGCAAGATAATCCTTCATCGGTTTACGCATGTTGTTGATCTTCATCTTCTCGCAATACCCTTGAACATATCCAAAGGCAGTCTTTTCAGCCACTGTACCAATTGTACCTGCGCGGAATGCATGGTCTTCACCAAATACATCTTTAATAAATGCATGTGCACGCCATTGATATTCATTAGAGAAGTTTAAATCAATATCCGGAGTCTTATCCGCGTTGAATCCTAAGAAAGTTTGGAATGGGATATTATGTCCATTACCGCGCATCGTTTCACCACAATGCGGGCATACCTTATCAGGTAAGTCAAAACCCGACGCAATCGTTGGATCATCAAAAAACTCACTGTAATGACACTTTGGACACAGATAATGAGGACGTAGTGGATTTACTTCTGTAATTCCAGACATCGTAGCTGTAAAGGAAGAACCTACTGAACCACGAGAACCAACGACATAACCATCATCATTCGATTTCTTAACCAGTAAGTGTGCGATATAGTAATGTACACCAAATCCATTACGAATAATATTGTCCAATTCACTATTCAAACGGTCAGTTACAATCTCAGGAACTTTACCTTCGAAACCGTACAT
>CALBKL010000001.1 GCA_937895985.1 uncultured Solobacterium sp. | reverse complement strand
CCGTTCAAGTTTCGCAATCTCACGACGACGTGCTTCTGGTGATAGTGCCCTCTTCACTTCTTTTTTAGGATTTGGTTCACTACTTGTTTGTTTCACTTCGCTTATTTGTACAGGTTCTTGATTCATATATTCATCATAAGTTTGATTTACAAACTTACAGCCATCATTACTTAGAATTAATAAACCTGTTGCCATCTGTTGAATAAAGTAACGGTCATGCGAAACAAATAATATCGAACCAGTAAATCCCTTTAGGGATAATTCGAGTGCTTCCTTGCCTGGAATATCTAAGTGGTTTGTTGGTTCATCCAGTATTAACATATTGGCATGCTGTAATAATAGTTTTACAAAGGAGAGTCTTACCTTTTCTCCACCCGATAAAACATCAACTGTTTTAAATACATCATCTGCAGAGAATAAGAATTGACCTAATACACTTCGAACTGTTGTTCGATCCAAATCCGGATACTCGTCCCACACTTCTTCTAGCACTGTTTTGCCAGAAGAAAATTGTGCAAGCTGCTGATCAAAGTATCCCCGCTCAATTTGATGACCAAATAAGAAGCTACCAGATAAAGCAGGAACAATATTCATTAGTGTCTTTACAAACGTTGATTTTCCTGTACCATTTGGACCAATAATCGCAATTCGATCGCCACGGCGCATCTTCATCGAAATCGTCGTAAGAACATGGTCATATCCAATCGCAAGATTTTCAACTTCCAATACTTTTTCGCCACCTTTTACGCGTGGAGTAAATTTAGCATGAAATGTTTTATCATCTGTTTGATCCACTTCAATACGGTCCATACGCTCTAAATATTTAATCTTGGACTGTGCAAAAGCAGCTTTATTCTTTTTATAACGGAACTTTTCAATTAACGCCTCTAAACGCTGAATATCTTTCTGTTGTCTTGCATATGCAGATTGTTGACGTTCAATATCATTTTCACGTTGAATGACATAGTTAGAATAGTTACCTGAATAGCGCTTCATCTTTCCATATTCCATATTATATACAACGTCAACTGTATGATCTAAGAACATCCGGTCATGTGATACAATGACTACCGCCTTTGGATAATTCTTTACATAGCCTTCCAACCACTCAATCGCATCAATATCCAAATGGTTTGTAGGTTCATCCAACAATAAGACATCCGGTTTTGATAATAGTAGTTTTACGAATGCGATACGTGTTTTTTGCCCACCAGAGAACTCTCCAATTTTCTTTTGAAGATCTTCAATCGGAAAACCAAAGCGCGTAAAGACTGTTTTCATCTCTGATTCCCAATGATATCCATTCATCGCTTCAAACTGTTCTTGAACCGTTGCGTATTGCGCAAGAACCTTTTCACTCGCATCTTTCTCCATTTGCTTTTCTAATTCATGCATTCTTGCTTGCATCGCAAATACCGGTTCATAAATAAGACGTAGTTCTTCCTCAACAGTTCTTTCATCATGTGGCAATACCTTCTGTGATAAGTACCCAATGACCGTATTATTCTGTTGTGAAATCGTCCCTTTATCAAATTGTTCTTCCCCACACATACAGCGTAAAAAGGTTGTTTTACCACAACCGTTTCTACCAACAAGGGCAATCTTCTCTGTACCTTTAATCTCAAAATTAACATCTTCAAAGATTGTATCGACGCCATAATATTTTGAGGCTTTACTAACTTGATATAACATCGTTACCTCCATAAAAATGGAAGTGGCAGCCGCTTGCATTACCACTCCCATATCATAATTTCTTTTAGAAGTTTAAGTTTCGTGGTGTTCTTGCGAAAGGAATAACGTCACGAATATTTTCCATACCTGTAATATACATTACTAAGCGTTCAAACCCTAAACCAAAACCTGCATGTTGGCAACCACCATATCTACGTAAGTCGAGATACCACTGATAGCTATCTACATTCATGCCAAGACTTTCCATCTTCTTTTCCAGAATGTCTAGTCTTTCTTCACGTTGGCTTCCTCCAACAAGTTCACCAACACCTGGCACCAATAAGTCACATGCGGCCACTGTCTTACCATCATCATTACGACGCATGTAGAATGCTTTAATTTCTTCTGGGTAGTCAATTAAGAATGTAGGACCCTTAACAACCTTTTCTGTAATGTAACGTTCATGCTCCGTATTTAAATCCATACCCCAGTGAATGTTGTTGTTTTCAAACTTCACATCCGCATTCTTTAAGATTTCGATTGCTTCTGTGTATGGTAAACGCTTGAAAGTTGAAGTTCTTACATGCTCAAGACGTTCTAATAGAGATGTATCAATTCTTTCATTGAAGAAAGCAAGCTCTTCTGGACACATTTCCATGACATAGTTAATACAGTACTTTAACATATCCTCGATTACATCCATACTATAATCTAAATCCGCAAAGGCCATTTCTGGTTCAATCATCCAGAACTCAGCTGCGTGTGTTGTTGTATTAGAATTTTCAGCACGGAAAGTTGGTCCAAATGTATAGATATCTCTAAATGCCATTGCATAGGCTTCTGCTTGCAACTGACCAGATACTGTTAGTGACGCATGCTTGCCAAAGAAATCTTCTTCATAGTTTCCATCTTCACGTGTTGTAACTGTAAATGTTTCGCCTGCACCTTCCGCATCAGCACCTGTAATAATTGGTGTATGAACATATACAAATCCTTGCTCTTGGAAGAATTGGTGAATTGCCATCGCTAGTACTGAACGTACTCTAAACACAGCAGAGAACGTATTTGTACGAGGTCTTAAATGACCAATTTCACGTAGGTACTCAAATGTATGTCTCTTCTTCTGCAAAGGATATGTGCTATCGCATTCACCTTCTAAATTGATTTCAGTTGCCTGAATTTCAAATGGCTGAGAAGCTTCTGGTGTTAATACAAATTTACCAACAACAGAAATTGCTGTACCTGTTAAGTACTTGGCGACTTCAGCGTAATTGGAAAGAGTATCAGAAGAATACACAATCTGTGCATTCTTAAAGAATGTTCCATCATTCAAGGCAATAAAAGACACATTCTTACCAGCACGGTTTGTACGAACCCATCCCTGTAATTGGATAAAATCTAACTGGTCTAGTTCTAGTGTTGTTCCATCTTTCGCTAACTGATATAGTTCGCGGATACTCATTTCTGTAGGCATACTTATTCAATCTCCATTCTTATTTCTACATTAGTTATTCATTGCGTTGGTTTCAAATACCAATTCCTGAATGCTCGATACGACATCCACATGTCGTACATATACTCCTGATGGAACTGAGAAATGTTCCATCGCAAAACTTACAAATCCATGAATGCCATGTGCAACCAATAAATCTACTGTCTTCTGTACATCTTGTGAGATACACAAAATAGCGATACGGCAGCCTTTTGGCATCTTTTCAGCTATCTCATCCATACTATATACAGGTACAGATGCCTTCTTTACATTCTCTGGATGTAAATCAAATGCACATACGATTTCACCGACAATATGGTTCCAATGGTTGTAGTTTAATAACGCTTTTCCAAGGTTACCAGCTCCGACAAGAATAATCTTCTCATCAAAATTTACACCAAGCTGATTAGAGAAAATACTAATTAAATCTTCAACGTTATAACCATAACCCTGCTTACCAAGGTTTCCTAAAAAACTAAAGTCACGACGGATTGTTGTTGACTCGATAGATACATAGTCAGCAAGCTCCCTGGACATAATTCTGTTTATCCCATCTGCATGTAGCTTACGTAATGCTTTTAAATAGACAGGATACCGTTGTAATGTTGCCTTTGGCACTTTCTTTTCGCTCATATTTATCACCGTTCTCTATTTTAACATCATTTGTGAAAAAATTGCTAAATTTTATTCTTCACCCGGCATCATGAGTCCTGGATCTGCTGCTGCAGAGAGGTCTCCAAACAGTCCATGTTGATATGCTACATAACCTACTGCACCAATCATGGCCGCATTATCTGTACAACAATACATAGGTGGAATGACTAACTGTACATCTGGATATGCTTGCATCTTCTCAGTGATTAACTGTCTTAATCTTGAGTTTGCTGCTACACCACCTGCTAGTACTAGCATCTTTGGTTTTAAGTCTTCTACAGCCTGTAGGGTCTTTCCTGTTAGTTGCTCTAATGCTGTTTCCTGGAAGGCATACGCAACATCTTCCTTAATAATTTCATTGCCCGCTTTTTCTTCACGTTGAATTAACTGTAATACAGCAGTCTTCAATCCAGAAAAGCTAAAGTCATATATACCATCTGTCTTTGGAGAAGGAAGTTTGTAATGTTCCTTGCCTTCTTTTGCCATACGGTCAATCACTGGTCCACCAGGATAACCTGTACCTAAAACGCGTGATACTTTATCATACGCTTCGCCAATCGCATCGTCCTGTGTTGTACCGATAACCTTATAATCCCAATCATTCTCCATATAAACAAGCTGAGAGTGACCACCAGAAATAACTAGTGCAAGTAATGGGAATTTCATATCTGCTACAAAGTTATTTGCCCAGATATGGCCTGTCATATGATTAATTGGTATTAATGGCTTATGGAATGTCCAAGCAATTGTCTTTGCTGCTTGTACACCAACATGTAAAGAACCAATCAAACCAGGTCCTTGTGTATACGCAATCGCATCAATATCATCCATTGTTAGATTCGCTTTTTTTAGCGCTTCATCAATAACTGTCGAAATATTTTCAACATGGATACGGCTAGCGACTTCTGGTACGACGCCACCATATTGTGTATGAACATTTATCTGTGATGATACGATACTAGATAATATTTCTTTACCATCCTTAATAATTGCACATGCTGTTTCATCACAGCTTGATTCTAAAGCTAAAATCAATGTCATTTATAAACCTCCTAAGGGTTTAATCATTAGATATGCATTCTCGCCATCATCATAATAATTCTTGCGAGTATTCACAGAAATAAACCCGTTTTTTTCATAGAATTGAATTGCACGTTCATTTGATATACGTACTTCCAATGTCATATTTTCGCACTCTTTTTCAATAGCATCTTGAAGAGCTTCATTCAATAATTGTTGACCAATACCTTGCTTCCAACTTGCAGGATGAACCGCAATATTTGCAAGTTGAGCTTGTTCATAAGTAATCCACCAATCAATATATCCAATGATTGCTTGATTCTCTTCAAAAACCAATAAGTTGGAGAAAGGATTTTCCAAAAGTTCATAACGGAACTGTGCTAAAGTCCATCCCCCTTTTGGAAAACAAATATTTTCAAGATCCACGACTTTCGAAAGATCTGTTTCTATCATCTTTCGAATCATTATTTATGAATATTATATGCATCGGATGACTTTAAATACTCTGGCACAATCAAATGCACATTCTCTGCTTTCTGCCACTCATTTTTTAACAACAAGAAGTTCTTTGCCATGTTTGGGTAATACGTTTCTTTCCCAAATAATTGACCATCACCAATGAGCTTTTCATCACGTACCACATTTTCAAGATCATCAATATATTCAACTCTTTCTTCTTCAACAGCCTTGCCATTTTTATAGGCACAAGTATATACGCGCTTACCACGTGCATCTAATACAACGCGACAATCTTCCATTCCCGCATACAACAACATTGTAGGAAGTGTATATAAAGGCTTGTTTGTCATGGAGCAGAATACCTTGGCAATAGTCATTGCGATACGAACACCAGTATAACTACCTGGTCCCTTAGTAATTACAATTTGATCAATATCATCACTCTTTAACGATAACTTCGATAACATCTCTTCAAGCTTAGGAAAAATTTCTTCAGATTGATGTTTCCAGCATTCTTCCTGTACTTCACCAATGATTTCATCATCACGAATTAATGCAAGTGATAAATAGATATGACTTGTATCCATACATAAAGTAATCATGCTAGAACCTCCAATAAATCTTCATACTTCTTTCCAATCGCATGGAAAGTAAATTCACGATCGCCATTCTCTAATAATTGAATAGAAATCTTTAAATGTTCCTCAGGAACTAAATCAGGACTAAATTGTGACCATTCAATAACAGTTAATCCTTCATCATTTAAATATTCATCAAAGCCTAAATCTTGATGTATACCTTCCAAACGATATGCATCAATATGATTTAACAAGAGTTTACCATGATAAATCTTTTGAATCGTAAATGTTGGACTTGTAACACTACGACTAATATCCAATCCCTTCGCGATACCTTGTGTTAAACAAGTCTTACCAGCACCCAAGTCACCATCTAATAAGATGACCATACCAGCTTCACTATGCTTACCTATCTCAGCGCCAAGCTCTCTTGTTTCATCAGCTGATTTTGTAATTAATCTTAATTCATTCATATAGAAAACCTCACCAAATCATTATAATACGATTTATGAAAAGCGCTATAAGTCAGCACTAACTTTACATAAAAAGTATAAAAAAAGGGAGAGCGATGGAAAACCATGCTCTCGATGACCCGGCAACGTGCT